>NZ_JBGSOZ010000141.1:0-25261 GCF_041738905.1 Aestuariivirga sp. | reverse complement strand
GACCGGATTGGCCCTCGACGGCGCGCGCGGTGCCATCGGAGCGGTTCTGGTCACAGGCTGCGGTGCCCGCGGCGCGGGCCTTGCGGTTCCTGCAGCAGGCGTATCGATCTGCGGCGGTTCTCGAAATTCGTCAGACAACTTCGGTATCTCCTTGGCGCCGATGCCGAGGCGCTCGCGCCAGTTACGCTTGTCCGCGCCCGCGCCGTTGGTCGAGTTCTGATCCATATGACCTTTATCGCCTCTACATCTCTTCGGCGGGCCTCACCCCAAGGATCCGAAGGCCATTTGACAAAACATATCTAATCGCACGCAAGAATGCGAGACGTGTTGTGGTGATGTTAACGTCATCCTTCAAAATAAATCTCAATTGCGGCGAGTCTTTGCCCTTGTTCCACAGAGCGTGAAAATCCCCAGCCAGGTCAAAAAGATAGAAGGCGATCCGATGCGGCTCATGGGCCGCCGCCGCAGCCTCGATCAGGCGCGGGAACTCGGCCAGTCGGCGGATGAGCCCAGTTTCGGCTTCGTCCGTGAGCAGATTGAAATCCGGCGAATCGGCATTGAACCCCTCTTCCGCCGCATTGCGCATCACCGAGCAGGTGCGGGCATGGGCGTACTGGACGTAGAAGACGGGGTTGTCCTTTGACTGTTCGGTCACCTTGGCAAAGTCGAAGTCGAGAGGCGCCTCGTTCTTGCGGAACAGCATCATGAAGCGGACGACGTCAGGGCCGACCTCCTCGACGACTTCCCGAAGCGTCACGAACTCGCCTGCCCGCTTGGACATCCGCACGGGCTCGCCAGCCCGGTAGAGCTTCACCAGCTGGCAAAGCCTGACGATCACCGCGACGGAGCCCTTGCCGGAAATCGCTGCCGCCACGGCCTCCAGGCGCTTCACGTAGCCGCCATGGTCAGCGCCAAGGATGTAGATCAGTTCCTTGTAGCCGCGCCTGATCTTGTTGCGGCTGTAGGCAACGTCCGATGCAAAGTAGGTATAGGACCCGTCGGACTTGAGCAGCGGCCTGTCGATGTCGTCGCCGAAGTCGGTTGCCCGGAACAGGGTCTGCTCACGGTCTTCCCAGTCTTCCGGAACCTCGCCCTTGGGCGGCGGAAGGCTGCCCTGGTAGACATGACCGCCCGCGCGGAGTTCGTCGATGGTCTCGGCCACCTCGCCTGAATCATGCAGCGACTTCTCGGAGAAGAACACCTCCTGCCGGATGTTCAGCGAGGCGAGGTCGTCACGGATCAGATCCATCATCATGGCCATGGCGCGCTGCCTGACGACGGGCAGCCATTCGGCCTCGTCCAGGTCCAGAAGCGATCTGCCATGCTCGGCCGCCAGCGCCTGGCCGACGGGCTTCAGATACTCGCCCGGATAGAGGCCAGCCGGTATCTCGGTGATCGCCTCTCCCAAAGCCTCGCGATAGCGCAGGAACACCGAGCGCGACAGCACGTCGACCTGGGCGCCCGCGTCGTTGATGTAGTATTCGCGGGTCACTTCGTAACCGGACGCGACAAGAAGCTGGGCCAGCGCATCGCCGAACACGGCGCCCCGCACGTGCCCGACGTGTAGCGGACCCGTGGGATTTGCGGACACATACTCGACATTGGCCTTCATGCCGCCGCCCATGGTCGAGCGGCCGTAGCCATCACCGAGCGCGATGACCGAGTCGAGCACACGGGGCCAGACAGAAGCCTTGAGGCGGAGATTGATGAAGCCGGGCCCGGCGATCTCGACCGAGGCAATGTCGGCGTGGGACTTCAGCTTCGCCGCGATGAGTTCAGCCACGGCGCGCGGCGGCTTGCCGAAGGCCTTGTTGAGAACCATCGCCGCATTGGTTGAAATGTCGCCATGAGCTGCCTCGCGCGGTGGCTCGGCCGTGAGGCGCGAGAGATCGAGAGGTGCGGCAATGCCCTGCTCAACCGCGACAGCGCTCACGCACTCCCGGATCACCTGCAGGAATTCTGAAAACAGGTTCATGTCGTCATCTAAACTGTTGAATTAAGGCCCTTCGCTCGCCCTACCGGAAAAGCGGATCGAGGTCAAACAGGCGTTTGTGCTGGTCGAGCGCGTAACGGTCGGTCATGCCCGCGATGAAATCGCAGACTTGCCGGGCATAGCGTTCAGTGTCGGCGGCATCGGCCGCATCGCGCCAGTTCTGGGGCAGCAGCCTGGGGTCGGCCATATAGGCATCGAACATGTCCTTCACCACGCGCCGCGCCCTGGCCATGATCTCCTCGACGCGTTCATGATGATACATGCGCTCGTTGAGAAAGCCTTGCAGGACGCGGTTCTTCTCGCGCATCTGGTCGCCGAAGCCGACAAGCCCGCCGCCGAGCCCGCGCACATCCGTGGCCGATGCCGGCTTGAACTTCGCCGCCCGGCGCCTGGTTTCGGCAATGACGTCGGAGACCATCTCCGACATGACCCGACGCACCGTCTCATGCACCAGGCGATCGTGTTCGAGGTCTGGATAGAGCTTCAGGACGTCCGAGAGCGCTTCGCCCGCCAGCGGCACGTCGCCGAGGTCGATGAGATTGAAGAGTCCGGCCCGCAGGCCGTCGTCGATGTCATGGGCATTATAGGCAATGTCATCGGCGATCGCCGCGACCTGTGCCTCCGCAGAGGCGAAGGAATGAAGCTCAAGCTCATGGTCGGCCGCGAATTCGAGAATGGCTTCAGGAAGGCCCCGCTCGCGGTAGCAGCCCACGGGATCACCCTCGGCATTCACCAGCGGGCCGTTATGCTTTACCAAGCCTTCCAGCGTCTCCCAGGTCAGGTTGAGCCCGTCGAACAAGGCATAGCGCCGTTCGAGCTTGGTCAGGATGCGGAGGGACTGGGCATTGTGGTCGAAACCGCCATGGGGCCGCATTAGCTTGTCGAGTTCGCGCTCGCCCGCATGGCCAAACGGCGTGTGGCCAAGGTCGTGCGCCAGCGACAGGGCTTCGGCGAGGTCCTCGTCCAACCCGAGCGCGCGGGCCACGGAACGGGCTACCTGCGCCACCTCGATGGTATGGGTGAGGCGCGTCCGGTAGTGATCGCCCTCATGGTAGACGAAAACCTGCGTCTTGTGCTTCAGCCGCCGGAAGGCCTGCGAATGGATGATCCGGTCGCGGTCACGGGCAAAGGCGGTGCGAAGCGGCGATTCGGCCTCGGGCACAAAGCGGCCCCGGGTCTCCTCGGGCCGTGAGGCGTAGGGGGCCGTGAACCGTTGCATGGGAGAATCCGTTGACAAGCCAGAAGATCGATCCAACATACACCATTATGACGACAGCGATCACACTGACAGACCGTGCCGCCTCGCGAATCCGCGAAATCCTCACCCGTGAGCCCGGCAAGCATGCGCTTCGCGTCGCGGTGAACGGCGGCGGCTGTTCGGGTTTCCAGTACGAGTTCGAGCTGACGGGCGAGGCAGCCGACGATGATCTGGTGATCGAGCGCGGTGGCGTGAAGGCGCTGGTCGATCCCGTGAGCCAGGGGTTTCTTGCCGGGTCCGAGATCGACTTCGTGGACGATCTCATGGGTCAGTCGTTCCGCATCCGGAACCCGAACGCCACATCATCCTGCGGCTGCGGCACAAGCTTCTCGATCTGAAGGCCTTGCGGCCCAGGGACCATGCGGCCATCATGGCGGCATGAAGATCGCCACCTGGAACGTGAACTCCGTCAAGGCCCGCCTCGACAACGCCATTGCCTGGCTGAAGGACGCAAATCCCGATATCGTCTGCCTGCAGGAACTGAAATGCGAGGACCAGGCCTTCCCCGCGCAGGCCTTCGAAGAGTTTGGCTACAATGTGCTCACCTACGGCCAGAAAACCTATAACGGCGTTGCCATTCTCTCGAAAATGAAGGGCGAGGACGTGCGCCGCGGCCTGCCCGGCGAGCCCGAGGACACGCAGGCGCGCTATCTCGAGGCCGTCTTTTCCTCAGGCGCAAGGTCTGTCCGGATCGCCTCGATCTATCTCCCAAACGGTAATCCTCCGGACACGGACAAGTTCGCCTACAAGCTGCGCTGGATGGACAGACTGCAGGCCCATGTGAAGGACTTGCTCACGCTGGAAGAACCGCTGGTGCTGGCGGGCGACTACAATGTCATCCCCACCAGCCTCGATGCGCGCTTCCCTGAGGCCTGGGTGACGGACGCCCTGTTCCGCCCCGAGTCGCGCGCAAAATTCCGTTCGCTGGTCAATCTCGGCCTCACCGACGCCATCCGGCAAGTCCATGGCGACAAGCCCGATCTCTATACGTTCTGGGACTATCAGGCCGGAGCCTGGCAGCGGAACAACGGTATCCGAATCGACCACCTGCTCCTGTCGCCGCAGGCAGCCGACCTGCTGGTCACCGCCCGAATCGACCGTGAGGTCCGCACGCAGGAGCGCCCGTCGGATCATGTGCCGGTCGTGATCGAGCTCAAATGAAAAAGGCCCGCGGACCTTGCGAGGTCCACGGGCCAAATCTGTTAGTCAGCCGAAGCTGATTACTTCGGAGCCTTGACGCCGAACGCTGCGAGGGACGCTTCGAAGGGCTTGAAGGCTTCCTTGGCGGTGGCGAGGTAAAGCTCGTTAAACTTGGTCATCTGCGCAACCATCGTCTCGTAGCTTTCCTTTGCGAAAGCCTGCTGGGCCTCGACAGCCTTGTCGAAGGACTTCACGGCAGAGAGCTTCTCGAAAGCAGAGGTGCTCTTCTCGAACGACTTGCGCGAGAAGTCAGCGGCTTCCTGCGCGATGGCCTGCATGCCCTTGGTGACGGCCGTGGACGAAGCGACATATGCTTCGAAACCGTCTTTGCCGAACGTCTGGAATTCTTCGAAGGACTTCATCATGAGCGTATCTCCATTGGCCGCCGTGTTGCGATGTGCTTAATATGTGCACTGCAACATAAAAGTCAACCGGATTTCGCATTGCAACAGTTTCATCCTTTGGTATGGATCGCCCGGGCTTCCGGTTTACCTTCTGCTAACGCCACATGCGCCACAGTGATTCGGGGACTGGAATAGTTTGCGGGTTGGACTGGCAGGATTGGCCAGCCCGGCCTTGTTGTGTTAATTGTCGGTGCGGGCGTCGAACCGCACTTGAGTGGAGTGGGCATGCAGTTTCTGGGTTTCTGGGGCCGTAGCCCCGCGTCTCAACAGCCGGTATCCGGCTGGCGCGCGGCTGTTCTTGTTGTTGTCGCCTTGCTTTCGGTGGCATCGTTTGCAGGAACGGCTGACGCAAATCCCAAATTCGCGGCCGTCACCGTCGATGCGCGCAACGGCAAGCTTCTCTTCGCCGAGAATGCCGATTCGATCCGCCATCCGGCTTCGCTCACCAAGATGATGACACTCTATGTCCTCTTCCAGGACCTGAAGAGCGGCAAGATCAAGCTCAACTCTCCCATCCGCATGTCGGCGCGCGCGGCCTCGATGTCACCCTCCAAGCTCGGGGTGAAGGCCGGCAATACGATCACCGTCGAGACTGCCATCAAGGCGCTCGTCGTCAAGTCGGCCAACGACGTGGCTGCGGCGGTTGCCGAAAACCTCGGCGGAACCGAAAGCGCCTTCGCGCAGCGCATGACCCGCACGGCGCGCTCCATCGGCATGAGCCGCTCGACCTTCGCCAATGCCTCCGGCCTCCCCAATCCGAAGCAGGTGACCACCGCGCGCGACATGGCCACGCTCGGCCTTCGGCTCATGCGCGACTTCCCGCAGTATTATCCCTATTTCCGTACACAGAACTTTACCTATGCGGGCCGCACGATCCGCGGCCACAACAGGCTTCTCGGCAAGTATGAAGGCACCGACGGGATCAAGACCGGCTATATCAATGCCTCCGGTTTCAACCTCGTCACCTCCGTCCGCCGTGGCGACAAGAGGCTGGTCGGCGTGGTGCTCGGCGGCCGCAGCGGCGCCACCCGCGATGCCTACATGAAGACAATGCTCAGCAAGCATTTCGGCGCAGCCAAGACCGGCAAGACCATCGCGGCAATGGCGGGCTCATCCAAGGGTGCAATCGATCCCGTCGGCGGCGGCACCGCGGCCGATGCCTCCGATTCGAAGGCCAAGCGCAAGAAGGCGGCGCCCGGCCGCAAGAAGAACGCCGACGACCAGAGTGCCTCGGAAGCTCAGGTCGCGCAGGCGCCCGCCGTGACGGCGGTGCCCGAACAGGGTGACACCGGCGAAGAGGCCGAAGCCCAGTCCGCGTTGGCTGAGCAAGCCGCCGCGGCCGCAATCGCACCGGCACAGCAGGCCAGTTCGGGGTCCACGTTCCAGCAGGTTGAGGTCGAGACCGTTCCGCAACCCACGCCCCAGCCGCAGGTGATCGAATCCAACCTTGTCGATCCTTCGGCTCCCGCCGACCTGCCCTTCCAGGTGAAGACCCCATCGGAGCAACTCGCTGACCAGGCAACCGTTGCCTCGATCGCCTCGGCTGATGCCCAGTGGATGATCAACCTCGGCGACTATGCCAGCAAGCCCGATGCCCTGGCCCAGCTACAACTGATGCGCAAGAAGGCCGGTGCCGTGCTCGATGGCAAGACAGCGCAGACGGTGGTGGTCGACAAGAAGGGCACCATCACCTATCGCGCCCGCTTCACGGGCTTCGACGAGAACTCTGCAAAGGCGGCCTGCAAGGCCATCAAGAAGAACAAGGCGGCCTGCTCGGTTCAGGCGCCGGCCTGAAGCAGGAATTCCTTGGCCTCGTTGATCTTGGCGGCGAGATAGTCAGAGCCGCCGAGATCCGGGTGTGCCGTCTTCATCAGGCGCCGGTGCGCGGCGCGAATATCGTCCGGCCCCGCGCCCTCCTTCAAGCCGAGAATCGCCAGCGCTTCGGCCTTGGTCATTTTCTGCGAGCTTGATGCGGACGCGGTTGATTGTCCCCTCGTCCAGTTCTCGCGCCACTCGGGATGAACCCGGTCCACCCATGCCTCGAACAGCGCCCGGCTCTGGTCTGTCGCCCGCGCGCAATCGGCATGAAGCCGCCGCGCCTCGTCCAGCGTGAGGCTCGACAGCCTGCGGCCCTTGTAGGCACCGCCCAGCACTTCGCCATCCATGCGGCCGCTGTCATGGTCGAGTTCCATCACCAGCATGCTGGTCGCCACGCGGGAGTTCTGCCCCGGAGTCTTGCGGTTCCATGGCATGCCGTTGGGGAACACCATGTTCTGTCCCACGAGCCCAAGGCCGAGCGCGAAGAGCGGCATCGCAAGGTTCATGGCGCCGCGAAGGGCCAGAAAACCGGAGAAGGCCATGAGGCCATAGCCTGCCACCTTGCGGGTAAGGCCCCGCACCTGTGCCGGCTGCGCATTGGCGAAGGAGCGGATCAGGAACCACCCGCCCACGATGATGCCAAGTGCGATCAGAAAACTGTTCATGGGAAAGCCGTCACTTCATCTGCTCGAGGAGCAGCGCCGAGGCGCCGCCGCTTCGCTGGGAATGGTCCGCCAGCGCCTGCCGGCCGCCCGCGGCATAGACGGCAACCGCCGTCAGCAACTCGCGAAGCACCTTGGCGGAATCCCGCCCGAACCTGAAATAAGCGCCGCGCGTGAGCCGCGCGATCTCTCTGTAGCCAAGCTCGGCGTTGGCATTCTGGCCTTCCTGGAACATGAAGACGGGAACGCCCAGCAACCCGATCTCGCCCGCCACATGAGCGAGCTGGTCGATGTTCTCCTCCAGCGCATCCCCGACATAGACGCAGGCATTGACCTTGCCGGCACCCGCCTCGCCCCGCAGGTGCTTCAGCACCCGCAGGATCTGCGTATTGCCGCCCTGGCAGCGGATGCCCGACATCAGCCGGGCCAGAGACTGCGTGTCGGAACTCCACTTCGAGGCCCGGCATTCGTTGAAGCCCCGGAAATAGACGAGCTGCACGTCGAGCCCGCCGATCCGGCCAGCCTCGGCGAACATGTCTCCCTGGATCGCCAGCGCCTGGTCCCAGCTGTGTTGGCGGCTCATCGTGGCGTCCATCGCGAGCACCAGCCGGCCATTGCTGCCTGATTTCGTTTTCGCTGGCGGCATGGAGCGCACCTTGTCGAGAAACGCCTCCACCTCCCCCGCAGGTGCACCCTGATGCGGCTTGATGCCGGACATGGCCGTCAGGGACACTCTGAGGGGTTGAGCATCTTCAGGTCGGACAACGTGCCGGTGAGCGCGAACTCGCCATAGTCGAGCACCAGCCCGGTGGCGACACCGTTCTCGTACATGTCGAAGCTCACCTGGTACTCGGGCGTTTCCGCTGTACCCTCGACGTTGTAGTAGCTGGTCGTCATCGGCCACGAGCCCAGCGCCTTGAGGGGTGCAGCCGCCGGATTGCCGCCATCGCGCGCGATGGCGCCCGGCAGCTTCGCCTTGCCGACGAAGGATATGGCCCGGAACACCTTGCCCTCGTCCGACCCGTCGAAAATGATGCTCGAATCGCGCCCGCCGCCCTGTTCGCCCAGCGCCATCAGTTTCATCTGGTGCTGCATGGGGAGCGACACATTGGCGGGAACGGTGAAGTTTTCATCGGGTTTGGTGGAGATGCTGCCCTGCCCTTCGGCTGAGGCCTGGTCGCGGTTCAGCTTGATGCGGAACTCCTGCCGCTGCTCGCCATTGATGAGTTCCCTCATCTGATGGCGGAATTCGAGCGCGCCCGGGCCTTCATAGGTTGTGGTCATGGTGTCGATCAGCGTCATCTCGCCCTCATTGGGACGGTATTTCGTGGCCATCCGGAAGTTGACGGTATAGCCCTCGCAGCTCGACCCATCGATTTCGAACGCCAGGCGTCCGGTGGCCGATTGCAAGGACGCGCCCTCGTTCGCCCGCAGCAGCGAGAGGTCGTAGATCGCACGGTGCGGCATCACCGTGGCAGCCTCCGCTGCACCGGCAGCCAGAAGCAGGATGGGAAGAAAGAAAGAAATCTTTTTCAACCTTGAAACTCCTCGGCGGCGGTGGTCCAATGCGCCTCCACACAGCATAACATAATCATTGAACATCAAGAGGCAAAGATGGCGGCAGCAGGGCCGGAACGGCCACGCATTCTCGTGACGCGGAAGATGATGCCGGACGTCGAACGGCGCATCTCAGAGGTCTTCCGCGCGACCCTCAATGCCGAGGACCTTCCCCTGTCCAAGGACGAGATCCTGGCGCAGGCGGCCCAGTATGACGGGATCCTGCTCACCTCCTTCGACAAGCTTGGACCGGACTTCATCCCGGCGCTGCCGCCCTCGATTCGCATCATCGCCACCCATTCGGTGGGCTATGACCACCTGTCGATCCCGCAAGCCCGCGCCAAGGGCGTTGCCGTCACCAACACGCCGGGCGTGCTGACGGACGCCACGGCCGACATTTCGATGCTGCTGATTCTGGGCGCCGCTCGTGGTGCCTCCTGGGGAGACCGCATGGTGCGGGGAAACACCTGGGGCGAAACGACGCTCGTCTCGCCCATGGGCCATGACGTTTCCGGCAAACGCCTGGGCATCCTCGGCATGGGCCGTATCGGCCAGGCCGTGGCCATGCGTGCCAGGGGCTTTGGCATGGAGCTACACTACCATTCGCGCAAACCCGTCTCCGGAGACGACGAGCACGGTGCCCGCTATCACGCGCGCTTCGAGGACATGCTGCCGCACTGCGATTTTCTCTCGATCAACTGCGCGTCCACACCCGAGACACGCGGCATCGTGAATGCGAAGACCATCTCGCAACTGCCCGATGGCGCCATCGTGGTGAACACCGCGCGAGGTGATATCGTGGATGACGGCGACCTTATCGCGGCCCTCTCGTCAGGCAAGCTTGCGGCTGCGGGACTGGACGTCTTCAAGGGCGAACCCAACATCGACCCCCGCTACCGGGAACTTGAGAACGTGTTCCTGCTGCCGCATATCGGCAGCGCCACGCCCGGCACCCGCAGCGCCATGGGCCACAAGTGCATCGACAACCTCGAACAATTCTTCCGGGGCGAGAAGCCCACGGACCTTTTGACAGGAGACTGAAATGGGACTGATCGACAAGCGCCTGGTGGAACTTGGCATTTCGCTGCCCGTCGCGGCCAAGCCCGTGGCCAACTACGTGCCGTGGTCGCGCACCGGCAACCTCGTGTTCATTTCGGGCCAGGGCCCGATCGCCGACGGCAAGATCACGTTGCAGGGCTGCCTCGGCGAATCGATTTCGATCGAGGACGGCATCAAGTCCGCACGTCTCTGTGCGATGAATGTCGTGGCCCAGCTGAAGGACGCCTGCGACGGCGACCTGGACCGTGTGAAGCGCATCGTGAAGATCGTCGGTTTCGTCAATGCAACGCCGTCGTTCACCGATCACCCAAAGGTCATCAACGGTGCCTCCGACTTCATGGTCGAAGTCTTCGGCGACAAGGGCCGCCACGCGCGCTCCGCCGTCGCCTCGCCGTCACTTCCCTTCGGCATCTCTGTCGAAGTCGAGGCCATCATCGAGATCGAGTGATCATGCCGAAGCCTGCCCCTGCCCGCGCCACAGGCTTTCTCACGGCGCTCCCCATTGCCCACCGCGGCCTTCACGACCGGGACAAGGGCATCATCGAGAACACGGCCTCGGCCTTCGCTGCGGCAATGGCTGGCGGCTATGCCATCGAATGCGACCTGCAGATCACGAAGGATGGCGAGGCGGCCGTCTTCCATGACGAGCACCTCGACCGTCTGACGGAAGGAACGGGCCTCGTGAAGGACCTGACCGCCGCCGAAATGCAGCGGCAGGTCATCCGGGGTTCCACGGATCGCGTACTGATCTTGGGTGAACTGCTTGAACAAGTGAAGGGACAGGTGCCACTTGTCATCGAACTCAAGTCGCACTGGGACGGCGACGAGCGGCTGGTCATCCGCGCGCTCGACGTGCTGAAGAATTATCGCGGTGAGCATTGCATCATGTCCTTCGACCCCGACATGATAGAGGCCGTGAGACAGCGTTCTCCCGCCACCATTCGCGGCATCGTCGCCGACCGGGCCTTCGATCCGTTCTACGATTCGCTTCCCCTGAAACGGCGGCAGGAGATGCGGACCTTCGCCTACATGGAGCGGACCGACCCCGACTTCATCTCGTTCTATTATGGCGAGTTGCCCCATGCGCCCGTTGAGGCCATCCGCGCGGCGGGAAAGCCCGTGATCACATGGACCATCCGCGATCCGGAACAGGCTCGCATAGCCCTGCGGCACTCCGATCAGATCACCTTCGAGAGGTTTCTGGCCTGAATGCTGAAGGCGGTCTCCAGTGCCTTGGCCATCGACCGCGCGGACTGGGACCGCCTCGCCAACCCGAAGGGCAGCGAGTTCAATCCGCTGGTCTCCCATGACTTCTTCCGCTGCCTCGAAGAGTCCGGCTGCGCTGTTGCGGCGACGGGCTGGGCGCCGCGCCATATGGTGAAGGAGCAGGACGGCGAGGTGACAGGCATCGTGCCGTGCTACCGCAAGCGCCACTCCTATGGGGAATATGTCTTCGATCATGGCTGGGCCAATGCCTATGAGCGGGCGGGCGGGCGCTATTACCCCAAGCTACAGGTCTCGGTACCCTTCTCGCCCGTGACCGGCCACCGCCTGTTTGCGGCAACCGAAGAGCGGCGGCGCGATCTTGCCAGCGGACTGATTGCGCTGTGCAACGAGGAAAAGGCCTCTTCCGTCCATATCACATTCATGCCCGAGGCGGACTGGCAGGCGCTGGGCGGCAAGCTGTGGCTGCAGCGCACCGACATCCAGTTCCATTGGAACAATCCCGGTTACGAAAGCTTCGACGGCTTCCTCGCCTCGCTCTCCTCGCAGAAGCGCAAGAACATCCGCAAGGAACGTGCATCCGTGGCAGACGCCGGCATCACGCTTCACGCGCTCACCGGGCGCGACATCGAGGAACGGCACTGGGACGCCTTCTTCGACTTCTACATGGACACAAGTGCCCGCAAGTGGGGCCAGCCCTATCTCAACCGCGCCTTCTTCAGTCTCATCGGAGAGGCCATGTCCGAACACATCCTGCTGGTGATCGCGGAGCGCGGCGGACGGTTCATCGCGGGCGCCCTCAATTTCATCGGCAGCCACGCGCTCTATGGCCGCAACTGGGGAGCGCTGGAGCACCACAACAACCTGCATTTCGAGGTCTGCTACTATCAGGCCATTGACTTCGCCATCTCCCGCAAGCTGCCGCGGGTCGAGGCTGGGGCGCAAGGCGCTCACAAGCTGGCGCGGGGCTATCTTCCGCAGAAGACCTACAGCCTGCATTATCTGGCCCACCCCGGCCTGTCGCGCGCCGTGGCCGACTATCTGGCCTCCGAGCGCCTGGGTGTCGATGAGGAGGCGCAAGCCCTTGCGGCCCACTCTCCCTTCCGGCAGGAACAGGATTTCTGAGGAGCACACACGATGACCTATGATCCCGACAACATCTTCGCCCGCATCCTCCGGGGTGAAATCCCTTGCCACAAGGTCTATGAGGATGAAACCACGCTGGCCTTCATGGACGTGATGCCCCAGGTCGACGGCCACACGCTGGTGATCCCCAAGGCACCCAGCCGCAACCTTCTCGACGCCGACCCCGCCGTGCTGGGCCCCTTGATGGCGAACGTGCAGAAGATCGCCCGCGCCGCCCGCCAGGCCTTTGGCGCAGAGGGCGTACTTGTGAAGCAATTCAACGAACCTGCGGCCGGTCAGACCGTGTTTCATCTTCACATCCATGTCCTGCCCCGCAAGACCGGCGAGGACATCAGGCCCCATGCCGGCAAGATGGCCGACCATGGATTGCTCGCACAGCATGCCGGGATGATCAGGGCCGCTCTCGAATCTTGATCGAGATCAAGGAGGTTGCATGCTCCGTCAAGCTAGGCTTCTCCCGACAAACGGAGACCGTCATGAATCACAAGCATCGGAAGTTCTTCACAGCCTTTTCAGCCATCCGCTGCCCAGCAACATCCATCTCCACGACGTGGAATCGGTCTTCAAGGAAATGGGTGCCGACCTCAGCCACTCCGGCCACGGCCGCCTGATGGTCAATATGAATGGCAAGACTGCAACCTTCCACGGCGCCGATCATGGCTTGTCGAAGGACGAGGTTTCCAACATGCGCAAGTTCATCGAAACCTGCGGCGTCGAGCCGGAGCGTGACTATCCTCTGTAAGTCTGTCGCGTATTCCTCCCAAACTTCAAAGGCCCGGTGAGAACCGGGCCTTTTCTTGTGGTCAGAACCCATCGCCAAAGGAAAAGGCCCGGTTCTTACCGGGCCTCTTGATATGTCGTCTGGCGTCGAGGCTTACTCGGCCGCGGGAAGTTCCGCCGCCCTCGCCTGCTCTTCGAGGATCAGGGTGTCGCGCTTGTCGGCCACCTGACGGAGCCTGGAGAGCATGCCGCCCGTGCCCGCCGGGATGAGACGGCCCACGATGACGTTCTCCTTCAGGCCTTCGAGCGTGTCGATCTTGCCGATGATCGAGGCTTCGGTGAGCACGCGCGTGGTTTCCTGGAACGAGGCCGCCGATATGAACGAGCGGGTCTGCAGCGAGGCCTTGGTGATGCCCAGCAGAACCGGCTTGCCGCTTGCGGGCTTGAAGCCCTCGGCGATCAGCTTCTCGTTCTCCTGGTCCAGTTCCTCGCGGTCCACTTGTTCGCCCATCAGCAGGGTCGATTCACCAGTGTCGGTGATCTCTACCTTCTGCAACATCTGGCGAACGATCACCTCGATGTGCTTGTCGTTGATGTTCACGCCCTGCAGACGGTAGACTTCCTGGATTTCGTTGACGAGGTAGGACGCGAGTTCCTCCACGCCCTTGATGTCCAGGATGTCATGCGGCGCGGGGTTGCCGTCCATGATGTACTCGCCCTTCTCGATAAAGTCGCCTTCCTGGACGGGAAGATGCTTGCCCTTCGGGATGAGATACTCCACGGCCTCTGCGCCCTCCTCCTGAGGAACGACGCGGATGCGGCGCTTGTTCTTGTAGTCGCGTCCGAATTCCACGCGGCCCGAGATCTCCGCGATGATCGCATGATCCTTGGGCCGGCGGGCTTCGAACAGCTCGGCTACACGCGGCAGACCGCCGGTGATGTCGCGGGTCTTGGCGCTTTCGAGAGGGATGCGGGCCAGAACGTCGCCGGCCTGAACCGTCGCACCCGGATCAACCGAGAGCACGGCATCGACCGACAGCAGGTAACGGGCTTCGCCGCCACGGGCGAGCTTCATCACCTTGCCGTCCTTGTCCTTCACCACGATCGCCGGCTTGAGGCTCGAGCCGCGCTGGTTCGAGCGCCAGTCGATGATGACGCGGTTGGTGATGCCCGTGGCTTCGTCTGCCACTTCGTTCACCGACACGCCTTCGACCACGTCCTCGAACTCGACGGTACCGTCGGCTTCCGTCATCAGCGGACGGGTGTAAGGGTCCCACTCGGCGATGCGCGTGCCGCGCTTCACCTTGTCGCCCTCGTCGGCATAGAGGCGCGTGCCATAGAGCAGCTTGTGGACAGCCCGCTCCGTGCCGTTCTCGTCGACCAGAACCAGCGACGAGTTGCGGCCCATGACCATGAGGCGGCCCGTGGCGTCCTTCGCGAAGTTGCGGTTGCGGATGACGATCTTGCCGTCCGCGTTGGCTTCGATGAAGGACTCGTTCAGCACCTGTGCAGTACCGCCGATGTGGAAGGTACGCATGGTGAGCTGCGTGCCCGGTTCGCCGATCGACTGCGCCGCGATGACGCCCACGGCTTCGCCCATGTTGACGGGCGTGCCGCGCGCGAGGTCGCGCCCGTAGCACTTTCCGCAGACGCCGAACTTGGTCTCGCAGGTCAGCACCGAGCGGATGCGGAGTTCCGCGATACCTGACTTCTCGATCTTCTCGACCTGGGCTTCCATGATCTCGTCGCCGGCGGCCACGATGATCGTGCCGGTGGCGGGGTCGATCACGTCCTGGGCCGCGGTGCGGCCAAGGACGCGGCTGCCCAGCGTCGCAATGATCTCGCCCGCGTCAACAATCGGACGCGTGGTGAGGAACGCCTTTGTGCCGCAATCGACTTCCGAGATGATGGCGTCCTGCGCCACGTCCACGAGACGGCGGGTGAGATACCCGGAGTTCGCGGTCTTGAGCGCGGTGTCGGCCAGGCCTTTGCGGGCGCCGTGGGTCGAGTTGAAGTACTCGAGCACCGACAGGCCTTCCTTGAAGTTCGAGATGATCGGCGTTTCGATGATCTCGCCCGACGGCTTGGCCATGAGGCCGCGCATGCCGCCGAGCTGCTTCATCTGCGCCGGCGAACCACGGGCACCCGAGTGGCTCATCATGTAGATCGAGTTGATCTGCTTCTCGCGGCCGGTCTTCTCGTCGGTCTGCACCGCCGAGATGCGCGCCATCATTTCCTCGGCCACCTTGTCCGTGGTCTTGGCCCAGGCGTCGACGACCTTGTTGTACTTCTCGCCCTGCGTGATGAGGCCGTCGATGTACTGCTGCTCGAACTCCTTCACGAGTTCGCGCGTGGTGCCGACGATCTTCTCCTTCGTCTCGGGAATGACCATGTCATCCTTGCCGAAGGAAATGCCCGCCTTATAGGCGTTGTAGAAGCCGAGGCTCATGATGCGGTCGCAGAAGATGACCGACTCCTTCTGGCCGCAGTGCCGGTAGACGGCATCGATCATCTTGGAGATGTCGCGCTTGGTCATCAGCTTGTTGCAGAGATCGTAGCTGATGCCGATGGACTTCGGCAGCAACTCGCCGATCTTCATGCGGCCCGGCGTCGTCTCTACGATGCGGTTGTAGCGGCGTCCCTCGTCGTTGACGTCGGACACGCGGCCACGAATCCTCGTGGCAAGCGTGATGACGCCGGCCGCAAGCGCGTGGTCGATTTCAGCCATGTTGCCGAAGGCCATGTTCTCGCCGGGCTCACCCTTCCGCATGATGGAAAGGTAGTAGAGGCCTAGAACGATGTCCTGCGACGGCACGATGATCGGCTGTCCGTTGGCGGGATGCAGCACGTTGTTCGTCGACATCATCAGAACACGGGCTTCAAGCTGCGCTTCGAGCGACAGCGGCACGTGAACGGCCATCTGGTCGCCGTCGAAGTCGGCGTTGAAGGCCGTGCAGACGAGCGGATGCAGCTGGATCGCCTTGCCCTCGATCAGCACAGGCTCGAAGGCCTGGATACCGAGACGATGGAGCGTCGGCGCGCGGTTCAGCATCACCGGGTGCTCGCGGATGACCTCGTCGAGGATATCCCAGACTTCCGGCTTTTCCTTTTCCACAAGCTTCTTCGCCTGCTTCACGGTGGCGGACAGGCCCTTGGCGTCGAGACGCGAATAGATGAAGGGCTTGAACAGCTCGAGCGCCATCTTCTTCGGCAACCCGCACTGGTGCAGCTTCAGCTCAGGACCGACCACGATGACCGAGCGGCCGGAATAATCGACGCGCTTGCCGAGCAGGTTCTGGCGGAACCGGCCCTGCTTGCCCTTGAGCATGTCAGCGAGCGACTTCAGCGGACGCTTGTTGGCGCCGGTGATGACGCGGCCGCGGCGGCCGTTGTCGAACAGCGCGTCAACAGCCTCCTGCAGCATGCGCTTCTCGTTGCGCACGATGATGTCCGGCGCGCGCAGTTCGATCAGCCGCTTCAGGCGGTTGTTGCGGTTGATCACGCGGCGGTAAAGATCATTCAGATCCGACGTCGCGAAGCGGCCACCATCGAGCGGAACCAGCGGACGCAGTTCCGGCGGAATGACCGGCACCTGCGTGAGGATCATCCACTCCGGACGGTTGCCCGACTCGAGGAAGCTCTCGACAAGCTTCAGGCGCTTGGCGATCTTCTTCGGCTTCAGGTCGCCCGTCGCATTGCGAAGGTCCTCGCGAAGCTGGTCGCGCAGCTGCTCGAGATTGATGGCCATCAGGATGTCGCGGATGGCTTCGGCACCGATCGAGGCCGTGAAGGCATCCTCGCCGTAGTCTTCCTGCGCCTTGATGTACTCGCTCTCGGACAGCAGCGAATGCAGCTTCATCGGGGTCAGGCCGGGTTCGAGAACGATGTAGTTCTCGAAGTAAAGGATGCGCTCCACGTCCTTGAGCGTCATGTCGAGCAGCATGGAAATGCGGCTCGGCAGCGACTTCAGGAACCAGATGTGGGCGACGGGGGCCGCGAGCTCGATGTGGCCCATGCGCTCGCGCCGGACCTTCGACAGCGTCACTTCCACGCCGCACTTTTCGCAGATGATGCCCTTGTACTTCATGCGCTTGTACTTGCCGCACAAGCATTCGTAATCCTTCACCGGCCCGAAGATGCGGGCGCAGAACAGCCCATCGCGCTCGGGCTTGAAGGTACGGTAGTTGATGGTCTCCGGCTTCTTGATCTCGCCGAACGACCACGAGAGAATCTTCTCGGGGCTGGCGATCGAGATGCGGATCTGATCGAATGTCTGCGCCGGCGTTGCCGGGTTGAAGACGTTCATGACCTCTTGGTTCATCGGTCACTTCTCCTTTGTGCGGGACATCCCCCGCCGGGTGTTCAGAAACGGATCGGTCAGGAAAACGGGCGGGGAGCTTCCTCCCCGCCGGGAACGCGTTACGTAGGCTGTTGCGAGCTCTGCAGCTCCACATTGAGGCTCAGCGAGCGCATTTCCTTGACCAGCACGTTGAAGCTCTCGGGAATGCCCGCCTCGAAGGTGTCGTCGCCGCGCACGATGGCCTCGTAGACCTTGGTGCGGCCGGCCACGTCGTCCGACTTGATCGTCAGCATTTCCTGGAGCGTATAGGCCGCTCCATAGGCTTCGAGCGCCCACACTTCCATTTCGCCGAAGCGCTGTCCGCCGAACTGCGCCTTGCCGCCCAGCGGCTGCTGGGTAACGAGCGAGTACGGGCCGATCGACCGGGCGTGGATCTTGTCATCCACGAGGTGATGCAGCTTCAGGATATAGATGTAGCCGACGGTCACCTGGCGGTCGAAGGGCTCGCCCGAACGGCCGTCGAAGAGCTGCACCTGGCCCGATGTCGAAAGACCTGCGTCCTTCAGCATCGCGGCGATGTCTTCTTCCTTGGCGCCGTCGAACACCGGGGTGGCGATGGGAACGCCACGGCGGAGGTTCTCGGCCGCTTCCAGAAGCGACTGGTCGTCGAGGCTCTGCAACTCGTCGTGCTTGCCATAGATGCGGTTCAGCTCGGTGCGCAGCGGCTTCACGTCCTGCGTATCCTTATAGGTGTCGAGCATCGCGCCGATCTTGCGGCCCATGCCCGCGCACGCCCAGCCAAGGTGCGTCTCGAGGATCTGCCCGACGTTCATGCGAGACGGCACACCCAGCGGATTGAGCACCACGTCCACATGCGTGCCGTCCTCGAGGAACGGCATGTCCTCGATCGGAACGATGCGTGACACGACGCCCTTGTTGCCATGGCGGCCGGCCATCTTGTCGCCCGGCTGGATCTTGCGCTTCACAGCGACGAAGACCTTGACCATCTTCATCACGCCCGGCGGCAGTTCGTCGCCACGCTGCAGCTTGTCCACCTTGTCGTGGAAGCGCGTGTCGAGGCGCTTCTTCGACTCGTCGTACTGCTGCTTCATGGCTTCGAGTTCGCCCATCGCCTTCTCGTCACCGAGAGCGATGTTCCACCACTGCGACTGCGGCATGTCGTCGAGGATCTTCGGCGTGATCTCGCCTTCGATCTTGTGGCCCTTCGGACCACCGGTGGCGACCTTGCCCGTCAGGAACAGGTTGAGGCGGCCATAGGAGTTGCGGTCGAGGATCGCGAGTTCGTCGTCACGGTCCTTGGCGAGGCGGTCGATCTCTTCCCGCTCGATCGCCTGTGCGCGCTCATCCTTGTCGACGCCGTGGCGGTTGAACACGCGCACTTCGACGACCGTGCCGGCAACGCCGGGCGGCAGGCGGAGCGAGGTGTCGCGCACGTCGGATGCCTTTTCGCCGAAGATGGCGCGCAGCAGCTTTTCTTCCGGCGTCATCGGGCTTTCACCCTTCGGCGTGATCTTGCCGCACAGAATGTCGCCCGGCTTCACTTCAGCACCGATGTAGACGATGCCGGCTTCGTCGAGGTTCTTGAGGGCTTCCTCGCCGACGTTCGGGATGTCGCGGGTGATTTCCTCGGGCCCGAGCTTCGTGTCGCGTGCCATCACGTCGAATTCCTCGATGTGGATGGAAGTGAACACGTCGTCCTTCACGATCCGCTCAGAGAGCAGGATCGAGTCCTCGAAGTTGTAGCCATTCCACGGCATGAACGCGACGAGCACGTTCTGGCCGAGCGCCAGATCGCCCAGATCCGTCGACGGGCCATCGGCGATGATGTCGCCTGCCTTGACGCGGTCACCCACGCGCACCAGCGGACGCTGGTTGATGCAGGTGTTCTGGTTCGAACGCTGGAACTTGGCGAGCGTGTAGATATCGACGCCCGACTTCGACGGATCGGTCTCTTCCGTGGCGCGGATGACGATGCGCTTGGCGTCCACCTGATCGACCACGCCCGAGCGGCGTGCGGCGACGGCAGCACCGGAGTCGCGTGCGACCACCGATTCCATGCCGGTGCCGACGAGCGGCGCGTTGGTACGCACCAGCGGAACCGCCTGACGCTGCATGTTCGAGCCCATGAGGGCGCGGTTGGCGTCGTCGTTCTCGAGGAACGGGATCAAGGCTGCGGCAACCGACACAAGCTGCTTCGGCGACACGTCGACATAGTCGATGCGGTCAGCCGGAACCGTGAGCACGTCGCCGGCATGGCGTGCGATGACGAGGTCCTCGGCAAAGGTGCCTGAATCAGTCAACGCCACGTTGGCCTGCGCAATGTGGTGCTTCTGCTCCTCGATGGCCGAGAGATAGACCACTTCGGTCGACACCTTGCCGTCGATGACCTTCTGGTACGGCGTCTCGATGAAGCCGTACTTGTTCACGCGGGCATAGGTCGCGAGCGAGTTGATGAGGCCGATGTTCGGGCCTTCCGGCGTTTCGATCGGGCAGATGCGGCCATAGTGCGTCGGATGCACGTCGCGGACTTCGAAGCCGGCGCGCTCGCGGGTCAAGCCACCCGGTCCAAGGGCCGAGAGACGGCGCTTGTGGGTAATTTCCGAGAGCGGGTTGGTCTGGTCCATGAACTGCGAAAGCTGCGAGGAACCGAAGAACTCGCGCACGGCTGCTGCCGCGGGCTTCGCGTTGATCAGGTCATGCGGCATCACCGTGTCGATATCGACCGACGACATGCGCTCCTTGATGGCGCGCTCCATGCGGACGAGGCCGAGACGGTACTGATTCTCCATCAGTTCGCCCACCGAGCGGACACGGCGGTTGCCGAGGTGATCGATATCGTCGACCTCGCCCTTGCCGTCGCGCAGTTCATGGAGCGTCTTGATGACCGCGACGATGTCGTCGCGGCGCAGAACGCGCATCGTGTCCGGAACATCGAGTTCGAGACGCATGTTCATCTTCACGCGGCCGACAGCCGAGAGGTCGTAGCGCTCCTGGTCGAAGAACAGGCCGTTGAACAAGGCTTCCGCGGTCTCACGCGTCGGCGGCTCGCCGGGACGCATGACGCGATAGATTTCGACAAGCGCCTGCTCATAGGTCTCGACCTTGTCGGCCTTGAGCGTGTTGCGGATGTAGGGACCGGTGTTGATGTGGTCGATGTCGAGAAGGCGCAGTTCGGCAAAGCCGTTGTCCTTCAGCGACGCCAGCATCTTCTCGCCGATCTCGTCGCCGGCCTCGGCATAGATTTCGCCGGTCGCCTCGTTCACCAGTTCATCGGCCAGGTAGAGGCCATAGAGTTCCTCGTCGCGGACCAGAAGCTCCTTGACACCGTCCTCGGCGATTTTGCGGGCGAGGCGCGGCGTGATCTTCTTGCCGGCTTCGACGACAACCTGCCCCGTCTTCGCGTCGATCAGGTCGACGGTGGGCTTGATGCCCTTGAAACGAGCGGCGTCGAAGGCCGTCTTCCAGCCGTCCTTGGTCAGCGTGTAGGTGACGGTATTGTAGAACGTGTGCAGGATCTCTTCGGAATCCAGCCCCAGTGAATAGAGCAGCGTGGTGATCGGCAGCTTGCGGCGGCGGTCGATGCGCGCATAGATGATGTCCTTGGCGTCGAACTCGAAATCGAGCCACGAACCGCGATAGGGAATGATACGTGCCGCGAACAGGAGCTTGCCCGAGGAGTGGGTCTTGCCCTTGTCGTGGTCGAAGAAGACGCCCGGGCTGCGGTGCATCTGGGACACGATCACGCGCTCGGTGCCGTTGACGACGAAGGTGCCGTTGGCCGTCATCAGGGGCATGTCGCCCATGTAGACGTCCTGCTCCTTGATGTCCTTGACCGACTTCGACTGCGTGTCGGGATCGACTTCGAAAACGATGAGGCGCAGCGTCACCTTCAGCGGCGCCGCGAAGGTCATTCCGCGCTGCTGGCACTCGTCGACGTCGAACTTCGGCTGCTCGAATTCATAACGCACGAACTCGAGCATGGCCTGGCCGGAGAAGTCCGTGATCGGGAAGACAGACTTGAAGACCGCCTGCAAGCCGTCGTTCAAACGTCCGCCCGCCGGTTCCTTCATTTGCAGGAACTGATCGTATGACTCGCGCTGAACCTCGATGAGGTTCGGCATTTCGGCCACTTCGATGTTCTTGCCGAAGAACTTGCGGAGGCGTTTGCGGCTTGCGGCGGACTGTGTTTCGGCCATTGGTTTTCCTTAACGGTTCAGAAACAAGCATGATCGACAGCTTGCCCAACCCCCCTTTTCAGGGGAATCGGGCAAGCCGTCGCTTGAAAACACGGTACTGGCCCGGCGGCGCCTCAAAGTAAAGGCGCCGCCGGAAATGTGTTACTTCAGCTCGACCTTGGCGCCAACCGCCTCGAGCTTCTTCTTCATTGCTTCGGAATCGGCCTTGTTGGCGCCTTCCTTCACAACCTTCGGAGCGCCCTCGACGAGGTCCTTGGCTTCCTTGAGGCCCAGGCCAGTGATGGCGCGGACTTCCTTGATGACTTCGATCTTCTTGTCACCGGCAGCCATGAGCATGACCGTGAATTCGGTCTTCTCTTCGACCGGAGCAGCGGCAGCGGCGGGGCCTGCAGCGGCGGCAACAGGAGCAGCGGCGGAAACGCCCCACTTCTCTTCCAGAAGCTTCGAGAGTTCGGCGGCCTCGAGAACAGTGAGGGCCGAGAGGTCTTCGACGATTTTGCTGAGATCAGCCATTTGAGTATCTTTCTGTCAGTCGGTTTGGTTTGTGGATTAGGCGTTGCCGTCAGGCTGCCTGATCTTTGGTGGCATAGGCGTTCAACACACGCGCCAGTTGGCCGCCAGGAGCCTGAAGCACACCAGCAATCTTGGTGGCGGGAGCCTGGATGAGACCAATGAGCTTGCCCCTGAGCTCGTCGAGCGAGGGCAGTTCAGCGAGCGACTTGACCGCAGCGGCATCCATGACGGTCTTGCCGAGCGCACCGCCGAGGACGACGAACTTGTCGTTCCCCTTGGCGAAGGCTGCGGCGACCTTGGGTGCCGAGACGGGATCGGCGGCGTAAGCCACCATGGTCGGACCCACGAAGAGGTCCTTGATCCCGGCTGCATCTGTGCCATCAAGAGCAAGCTTGGCGAGACGGTTCTTGGCGACCTTCACGGTCGCCCCCGCCTGGGACATCTTGTTCCGCAGGTCATTGACCTGGTTCACAGTAAGTCCCTTGTTGTGGGCCACAACGATCACACCGGTGGTCTTGAACACCTGGTTGAGCGTCGCGACGAGCTCTTTCTTCTCAGCTCTTTCCACTTGCTCTCTCCTTTATGGCGGAAGGGCTATTCACCCGTCCACCGTTGGACCAACCGCTCGAGACACCAACCACACGAAGGCAGATGGCGCATCAGCGGCGCTCACGTGCCTGTCCCCCTTGCCACCCCGAAAGGCAGACGCGGGATTTGAGGTCCAAACCGACTTTGAGCCGCCATATATGGGGCTCGAATTCCGTTTTGACACCCATCTCATGCAGGCTTGGGGTTTAAGCTGGTCCCGAAGGGCCAGCGCCTGCAATCTCGGACAGGTAATCCAGAGTTCTAGGAACCCTGGTCACCCGATTGAAATCATTGCGATTTCAATCGGGAAACTTGTTAGTTCAGGCCCCGGCGCCTCCAGTAACGGACGACAGGTCGAGCTTGAGGCCGGGACCCATGGACGAAGAAATAGACAATTTCTTGACATAGGTACCCTTGGCAGCCGGCGGCTTGGCCTTCACGACCGCATCCACGAACGCCTTGATGTTCTGGGTCAGCGCTTCGTCCGTGAAGCTTGCCTTGCCGACACCGGCTTGCACGATGCCGGCCTTCTCGACACGGAACTCCACAGCGCCGCCCTTGGCGGCCTTTACGGCGCCAGCGACGTCCATGGTGACCGTGCCGACCTTCGGGTTCGGCATCATGCCGCGAGGTCCGAGAACCTTGCCAAGACGGCCGACGAGGCCCATCATGTCAGGGGTCGCGATGCAACGATCAAAGTCGATCGTGCCCTTGCTGACGATCTCGAAAAGTTCTTCCGCTCCGACGACTTCGGCGCCTGCCGCCTTGGCTTCATCAGCCTTGGCGCCCTTGGCGAACACGCCGACGCGAACCGAGCGGCCGGTGCCGTTCGGCAGGTTCACCACGCCACGCACCATCTGGTCCGAGTGACGCGGGTCGACGCCGAGGTTCATGGCGATCTCGACCGTCTCGTTGAACTTCGCCGTAGCGCGCTCCTTGATCAGCTTCACAGCCTCATCGAGGCCATAAAACTTCGTGCGATCAATGCCTTCGCGTGTCTTTTCAATGCGCTTTGCGAGCTTTGCCATTGTCTTACTCCACCACCTGAAGGCCCATGGACCGGGCGGAGCCGGCGATTTCACGCGCTGCCGCGTCGAGGTCACGGGCGTTCATGCCCTTGAGCTTCTGTTCGGCGATCTCACGGCACTGGGCCATGGTCACCTTGCCAACGAAGGCACCCTTGCCCGGCTCCTTGGAGCCCGACTTGATGCCGACGAGCTTCTTGAGATAGTAGCTGGCCGGAGCCGACTTCATCTCGAAGGTGAAGGACTTGTCCTGGAACGCGGTGATCACGACCGGAGTGGGCGTGCCCGGCTCCATCTTCTGCGTGGCGGCATTGAAGGCCTTGCAGAATTCCATAATGTTGAGGCCGCGCTGACCGAGTGCGGGACCGATGGGCGGAGACGGGTTTGCCTGTCCCGCCGGCACTTGCAACTTGATGTAGCCGACGACTTTCTTGGCCATTTTGTTTCCCTCTGCCGAAGATACGGCGGTTTGAGGTTAGTGGTCCGGCTTGTTGAAGGCCTCCCACCGGGTGGACAGTTCGAAAAAGCGCCTTAACGGAGCTTTTCGACCTGACCATACTCGAGTTCGACAGGCGTGGGCCTGCCGAAGATGGACACGGCGACCTTGAGCCGCGACCGTTCTTCATCCACTTCCTCCACCTGACCGGAGAAGGATGCGAAAGGACCATCGGCAACGCGAACCTGCTCGCCGACTTCGAAGGAGATGGTCGACTTCGGACGCTCGACGCCCTCGGCCACCTGGTTCAGGATGCGCGAGGCTTCGGCATCCGAGATCGGGATCGGCTTCGAGTCCGAGCCAAGGAAGCCCGTCACCTTCGGTGTATTCTTGATCAGGTGGAAGGCCTGATCGGTGAGTTCCATCTTCACCAGCACATAGCCGGGGAAGAAGCGGCGCTCGCTCTTGATCTTGCGGCCGCGGCGGACCTCGATCACTTCTTCGGTGGGAACCAGAACCTGCTCGAAGTAGTCGGAAAGACCCTTCTGTGCCGCCTGTTCCTTGATCGATTCGGCCACCTTCTTCTCGAAATTCGAGTAGGCGTGGACGATGTACCAGCGCTTTGCCATGTCTGCCTTGCCTGCCCCGTCCGCCCGTTAACCGGTGATGCCGAGGACCCACTGCACACCGCTGTGCAGCACGAAATCCACGGCCAGGAAGAACAGTGATGCAATCGCAACCATGATGAACACCATCAGCGTCGAGATCATGGTTTCGCGGCGGGAAGGCCAGGTGACCTTGTTCCCTTCTTCGCGAACCTGCTGCAGAAACTCAAGCGGATTGGTCTTGGCCACGTGTTCTTCCTAAATTCTGGCAGGGGCAGAAGGGCTCGAACCCTCGACCTGCGGTTTTGGAGACCGCCGCTCTACCAACTGAGCTATACCCCTGTGGCGCGGCGCACCCTCCCAGATGGGGAGTGCACCGCCCCGTGTAAAGTTAGTCCGTGATCTTGGCGACGACGCCGGCGCCGACGGTGCGGCCGCCTTCGCGGATGGCGAAGCGCAGCTTTTCTTCCATCGCGATCGGCGTGATCAGCTCGACGGCAAACGAGATGTTGTCGCCAGGCATCACCATTTCCGTG
>NZ_JBGSOZ010000124.1:0-19491 GCF_041738905.1 Aestuariivirga sp. | reverse complement strand
CGGCGAAGGCCGCGGGCGCACCCGATGGCGCCATCCAGGTGATCGACGAGCCCAACATTCCGCTGCTCGAAAAGCTGATGGCGGATGAGCGCGTCGACCTCATCATCGCCACCGGCGGCCCCTCGGTCGTCAAGGCCTCCTACCGCTCCGGCAATCCGGCCTTTGGCGTCGGCCCCGGCAATGCGCCGGTGGTGGTCGACGACACGGCAGACATCAAGCTCGCTGCCAGGCGCATCGTGGCGTCGAAGAGCTTCGACAACTCGATCCTCTGCACGAATGAATCAACGGTGCTGGCCTTCACCACCGTAGCCGACCGCCTGCTGGACGCGATGAAAGCCGAGAAGGCGCATATCTGTTCGACAGAGGAAACCGCAAAGCTGCGAAAGCTGCTTTTCACCGAGCATGGTTTCAATGTTGGCATGATCGGCAAGGATGCAAGCGTCATCGCGCGGGAAGCTGGCTTCAACGCGCCCAGTGCGAAGATTCTCGTCACCCCTGTTGATCTCGTGCAGCCCGAGGAAAAGCTGGTGCGCGAAAAGCTTTGCCCGGTTCTGGCCTTTGCCCGCGTGCAGACCATTGACCAGGCCATTTCCTGCGCACGCTCCATGATGCGAAAGTCCGGCAAGGGCCATTCCGCCGCCATTCATTCGAAGAACGAGGCCCACATCATGGCCTTTGCAGCGGCTGTCCCTGCCCTTCGCATCGCGGTCAACACCGGATGCTCGCTGGGAGCATCCGGTTACGAAACCAACCTCGGACCGTCGATGACCATCGGTACGGGCTTTGCCGGCGGCTCATCGATCGGTGACAATCTCACGCCGCATCACCTGCTGCACTACGCACGCATCGCCTATAACAAGGAGGCCTCCGAAACCTTCGGCAATTTCGCGGGCCTCGATCCGTTGCATCTTCCGAAGCGCGAGGCCCCGCCGGTTTCACTGGCCGTCGATAATGCGTCCGACAGCGAGTTGCGGCGCGAATTGCGGCGCATCATCCTCGAGGAGCTCAAGGCCGTTATGGCCGCCTGATCATGGCAACGCTCCGCTCATATATCTTCATCGACCAGCTGCAGCCGCAGACCATGTGCTATCTCGGCGCCTGGATCAGGGGCTCGCTGCCCCGCACCAACATGGCGGCGCAGATCATCGAAGTTGCACCCGGCCTCGACATCGAGGCGCTGACCGACGTGGCCTTGAAGGCCGCTGACGTTCAGGGCGGCATACTCGTGGTCGAGCGACAGTTCGGCTATCTCGAGATTCACTCGCGCGACGTTGCTGCCGTGAAGGCCGCAGCCGAAGCCGTGCTCGGCGCCATGAAGATGACGCCGGACAAGGCGATGAAGCCGAAGATCCTGGCTTCAAAGATCGTGACCCGCATCGATCCCGGCCACGCCTTTCTCATCAATCGTAACAAGGGCGGCTCGATGATTCTGGCAGGCGAAACACTCTTCGTGCTGGAGACAGAGCCCGCGGCCTATGCCATTCTCGCGGCCAACGCGGCGGAGAAGGCAGCGACCATCAAGATCGTGGATTACCGCATGATCGGCGCCACCGGCAGGCTCTACCTGTCTGGCACCGAGTCTGAAGTACGTGCAGCGGCATCCGCCGCCGAACAGGCGCTGGAGCTGTGACATGACGCTGAAGCCCGACATGAGCAACGAACTCCGCACCATGGTGCGCGACATGCTGCGCGAGGTGATGGCCGGCCGCGCACTGCCCGCAACCGGGACCGATGTGCAGCGCGTGCGCATCAGCAACGATCATGAACTTGCCGCCTTCGTGGCGCGCGTCATCGAGCCCCAGACGCTGGAAAAGCTGAAATCCGGCAAGCTGCGGTTCACGCTGGGCAATGCCCCTGCAGTATCCATTTCATCACCTTCTGCCGAAGCATTGACGGGCGTCGTCACCGAACAGAAGATCGACGCGCTGAAGGGTGCAGCTAAGCTCGTGCTCGCTCCCGGCGCCGTCCTGACACCGCTTGCACGCGACAAGGCCCGCAAGCTGGGCCTCGCCATCGAAAGGAGACGCTAGATGCTGAAGGCAACCGTCACGGGCCGCATCTGGTCCACCAAGAAACTTCCCGAAGTTCCCGCGGGCTCCATGCTGGAAGTCATCGTGGATGAAACCAGCACGCGTCTCCTCGCCTTTGATCCGCTGGGCTGCGGCGAGGGCGAGAAGGTCATCATCACCACCGGCTCCGTTGCAGCGAGCTGGTTTCCCGGAAAGTCGCCCCCCATCGACGCGCTGATCATCGGCTCGATCGATGAGGCAGCCAACAAGAAATCGTAACAGTAGCTCAACGGAGGACACCATGAGCAATGCAATCGGAATGATCGAGACCAAGGGCTACGTGGCCGCCATGGCTGCCGCTGACGCGATGGTGAAGGCCGCCAACGTGACCATCGTTGGCCGCGAGCAGGTGGGCGACGGTCTTGTCGCAGTCATCATCAACGGCGACGTGGGCGCGGTGAAGGCCGCGACCGAAGCCGGTGCCGAGGTTGCGGGCCAGATCGGCACGCTCGTCTCGGTGCATGTGATCCCCCGCCCCCATGCGGATGTCTCGAAGCACTTCACCGCCGGTTCCTCGAAGTAACAGAGAGGTACCGCCGTGGCAGCCGCACGCGCGGCGGCGAAGGGCGAGCTCCGGGTCTTTCTCACGGTAGAAAGCCTCGAGCCGCAATTCGCCGCCTATATGGGAACGCCGACGCGCGCCCGGGGCTACCCGCCTTATGCGGGTCAGCACGCCCTCATCATCGAGGTGGCGCCGGGACTGATGATCGAGCGCGTGATGGATCTGGCGCTGAAGGCCGATCCCGATCTCGAGCCCGGCATCCTGTTCGTCGAACGGCAGTTCGGCATTCTGGAAATCCACGGAAGCGACAAGGACAAGCTGCTTGCGGCCGGCCGCGCCGTGCTGCTTGGCATGGGCCTCACCGAAGGCGACCAGCTTGCGCCGCGCATCCTCTTCACCGATGTGATCGAGAACATCGCGGACCAGCACGCGGTGATCATCAACCGCAACCGGCAGGCATCGATGGTGATGCCGGGCGAGACGCTGCTCGTCTGCGAGATGGTGCCGGCTCTTTATGCCGCGATTGCCGCCAACGTGGCGGAGAAGGCCGCGCCAGCCCTCACCCTTGTCGATGTCCAGATGATCGGCGCCGCGGGGAGGCTTTACATGTCCGGAAAGACGCAGGACGTCGAACGAGGGCTTGCGGAGATCGAGCGCGTTCTGGCAGGAATTGAAGGACGCAAAGCCTGACGGGATGGCCATGACCGATTTTGATTCCCTGCCCCACGACCAGCAACTCCCCATTCTCCTCGAACTCGCCACCGCTGCCACCGCGAATTTCGATCTGCCTCCGGGCGTTGGCGTCACCATGGTCAACCTGTCGGAGAACGCCACCTACAAGGTGGAGGCACCCGATGGCCGGCGCTGGGCGCTGCGAATCCACCGTGACGGCTATCATTCCAGAACGGCCATCGCCTCCGAACTCGCCTGGCTGATCGACCTGCGCCAGACCGGCGTGGTGGCCACACCCGCGCCCGTGAAGGGCAAGGATGGTGAAATCATCCAGCAAGTGCTCCATCCTCGCATGGTGCGGCCTCGCAACATCGTGCTCTTCGGCTGGGAGACAGGGGCGGAGCCCGGCATCGGCGAGGACCTGTCCGAACCCTTCGAGGTTCTGGGCGAAATCACTGCGCGCATGCATGTTCACGCGCGGCAATGGAAGCGGCCACCGTGGTTCACCCGCCTCACCTGGGATTTCGATACGGCTCTCGGCGATGACAAGCCGCACTGGGGCCGCTGGCGCGATGGCGTAGGCATGGACCGCGAGAAGGAACAGCTCTTCCAGCGCACAGTCGATCTCATCGACCGGCGCCTTGCCGCATATGGCAAGGGGCCCGAGCGCTTCGGCCTGATCCACTGTGACCTCAGGCTGGCGAACCTGCTGATCGACGGCAAGTCCGTGAAGGTCATCGATTTCGACGACTGCGGCTTCGGCTGGTACCTGTATGACGCGGCAACGCCGGTGTCGTTCTACGAGCATGAGCCGCAAGTACCCGGCCTGATCGAGAGCTGGACGGCAGGCTACAGAAAGGTATTGGCGCTACCCAAGGAAGATGAGGTGGAGATCCCCACTTTCATCATGCTCCGCCGCATCCTGCTCGTGGCGTGGATCTCGTCCCATATCGAGGCCGAGTTCCCGAAGTCGCTGGGCGCAGGCTACACCGACGGCAGCCTGCCCCTCTGCGAGGACTACCTGCGGAAATTCGGTTAGGCCGAGTTCAGCGCTTCGAGGCTCTCCGGTAGAATCTGCCCACCGTCCACGATGATCGTCTGCCCGGTCACGTAGTTCGCTTCCTTCGAGGCGAAGTACAGCGCGGCGTGGCCGATGTCGTCCACCTGCCCCAGCTTCTTCAGCGGCACGGAGGCCGCCATGGAACGCTGGTATTCCTCGCCCATGCCGGCGAGCCCCTCGGTCACGATGTTGCCCGGCATGACCGCGTTGACGGTGATGCCATACTTGGCAAGCTCCATACAGGCGGTCCGCATGAATCCGAGCTGCCCCGCCTTGCTCGCCCCATAGTGCGTCCAGCCCGGATAGCCGGTCACCGGTCCCGTGATCGATGATGTCAGTACGATGCGGCCCTGGTCCGATTTCTTGAGATAAGGCACGGCCGCCTTCACCGAATGGAACGTGCCCTTGAGGTTGGTGTCGATGACGTTGTCCCACTCCTCGGAACTCATGTCCTCGAGCTTCTTGGGCGGGAAGATGCCGGCATTGGCGCAGAGCACGTCGATGCCGCCGTTCTTGGCTGCCACCTGCTCCATCACCTTTTCGAGGCTTGGCAGCGATGTCACATCGCCGGACAAACCAAACGCCCCGTGGCCGATTTCCTTGGCGGCCGCCTCAGCCTCGGCACCGTTCCGCGCCACGATGGCAACCTTGGCGCTGGCCTTTGCGAAGACTCGCGCGATGCCCTTGCCGATGCCCTTCGAGCCGCCGGTGACGACGACGGAACGCCCTTGAAGCGATTGTGTCATGTTCGAACTCCCATTCTATTCAACTGCCTTTGACCGGCGCATCATCAGGATTGCGGCATAGCCGCCGATGAGCAGGATGGCAGCACCCACCGTCGAGACGGTGCCCAGCACCGGCACACCGGGCGTATAGCCCGCAACCATCTTGGCGTAGAGATATTCAGGCACCGTCGTATCCGCGCCCGTGGTGAAGAGCGACAGCGGAAAATTGCCCCAAGACAGCAGGAAGGCAAACAGTGCGCCGGAAAAGAGGCCTGGGAACAGCACGGGAAGCGTGACTTCTCTCAGCACCTGCCAGCGCGAGGCGCCGAGGTCGAAGGCAGCTTCCTCAAGGGCTGGATCGAAACTGTAGACCTGGATCGAAATGACGAGTGTCACCACCGGCACGATCCACACGAGATGCGCGAAGACGGCCGTCTTCCACGATAGCGGCAGGCCAAGCGTGTTGAACCACAGGAGCAGCGCCAGACCCAGCACCGACTGCGGGAAGAAGATCGGCAGCAGGATGAGCTTCTGGTAGATCGAGCGCCCCTTCCAGTCATAGCGCGCAAAGGCGAGCGCGCCGAAGAAGGCGACCGTCACCGCGATGGCCGTCACGCACAGTGCGATCGAGATCGAAGTGGAAAGAAGCTGCCGGATCTCGATCGAATTGAAGGTCTTCTGCCACCAGTCCAGGCCCCACTTGGCAATGGGAAACTGGAAGTAGCGGCTGGCCGTGAACGAGGCCAGCGTGATGCAGATGGTTGGCAGATAAATGAAGACGATAACGGCAATGGTCCATGCCGTAATCAGCGAATGGCGCAGGCGCTGGCCATTGGTTTCCATGGCCTATCTCCGCCCCAGGAATGTGTCGAGGTCGAAGCGGCGGAGCGCCAGCAGCACGAGCACGCCCACCACCAGCATCAGCAGCACCGAGAGCGCGGCACCCAGCGGCCAGTTCTGCGAATAGGTGAAGGCGATCTCGATATCATGCGTGATGGGAATGACGCTCTGCCCGCCCAGCACCTTGGCTTCCGCGATGGCACCGATGGCGAGCACGAAGGTGAGCAGGAATCCGATCACCACGCCGGGCATGGAAAGCGGCAGTTCCACTTCCTTGAACACCTGCCAGCGCGATGCGCCAAGGTCGAAGGCCGCATCGCGCGTCTCGTTGGGCACCATGGAAATGCCGAGCGTCATCGGAAACAGCATGAAGGGCAGATAGACATAGACCATGCCTAGGATGATGGCGGGGAGCGAGAACAGGATGCTTTCGAGCTGCCAGCCGAACATCGATTTCAGCGAGCCCAGCAGCACGCCATTCTTGATGAGGAAGAGCACCCAGCCATAGAGCCTGATGTTCTCGGAGACGAAAAGCGGAATGGTGAACAGCAGTGTGATCAGCGTTGCCCACTTGCCGAAGACGCGGACGAGGCCATAGGCCACCGGATAGCAGGTGATGGCGAGCAGCCCCACGGTGACGACCGCGAGCCCCAGCGACCACAGGAACGAAATGTAACTCGTGCTCTCGAAGATGGTGCGATAGTTCTCCAGCGTCGGAACGCCGCCAAAGGAGAAGCTGCGCGGCGGCATGAAGCTGAACCAGATGACCGCCAGCAGCGGGGCGGCAAAGCCCACAATCAGGAACACGACGACGGGGATGGCGGAACGTGGACCGGGCGACATGGCTAGTCCGTCACCAGGATGGCGTCACCGGCATCCCAGCCGATGATCACCTGGTCGTCCAGCTTTCCCGTGAAGGGTTGTTGGCGGAGCTTCTCGACCACGAAGACGCCGTCGCCCACCCTCACCTGATACTGGATGCGCGAGCCCAGCGCATATTCGTTATAGAGCTTGCCGGTGACGGCATTGTCAGCCTCGGAGGCATGCGACAGAAACTTGAGATACTCGGGCCTGATGACCAGATGGCCGTCGCGGAAGCCGGGTGGCGCCTTGGGCGGCTTGAACTTTTCACCGGTCTTCGATGAATGCAGCAAGCCATCGCTGCCGAGGCTCACCGGAATGACGTTCACATCGCCCACGAACTCGGAAACGAACCGGGTGTTGGGAGATGAATAGATGTCGTGCGGCGAGCCCACCTGCACGAGTTTGCCGGCCCGCATCACGCCGATACGGTCGCTCATCACCATCGCCTCTTCAAGCGAGTGCGTGATGTAGACGAAGGTCTTCTTTGTCTCGCGGTGAATGTCCTTCAGTTCCTTCTCGAGCGTCTTGCGCAGCTTGTAGTCAATGGCCGACAGCGGCTCGTCGAAGAACAGGATCTGCGGATCATAGGCCAGCGCACGGGCCAGCGCCACGCGCTGCCGCTCACCGCCGGAGCACTTCATGACGTTCTTTGAATAGTAGGATTGCGGCAGCCGCAGCAGGTCCATCAGCTGCAAGGCTCGCGCCTTGCGCCGCTGCGGCTCCTCGCCCCTGATCTTCAAGGGGAACTCGATGTTCTGCCCCACAGTGCGATGCGGAAACAGCGCCAGCGACTGAAACACCATGCAGGTGGGCCGCTTGTTGGCGGGAACATCGTTGATGCGCTCGCCCTTCAGGAGAATGTCGCCGCTCGTTGGCGTGTCCATCCCGGCCAGCATGCGGAGCATTGTGGTCTTGCCAGAGCCCGACGGACCCACGATCGTGAAGAACTCGCCCTCGGCGATGTCGAGGTCGATCGAGTCGACGGCGGCATGCGGCCCGAACATCTTGCGGACTGACTTGAGGGACAGGATGGGCTGGACAGCGGACATGCGCGGGAAACACTCTTCTATTCAAGGGACAGCCCCCGCAAGCTGATTGCGGAGGCTGCCAGGATGTGAGGGTTGATCAGCCGCCGGACGCTTCGCGCTTCGCGGCCGTCATCACGTCGAGAAGCTTGTCGTAGTCGGGCACGATATCGTACTCGACGCAACGCGACATTTCCTCCGCGAGACTGTCCCACTGGATCGCGTCCAGCTCTTCAGCCGTGAAAAGCTTGAAGCAATCCGGATTGCCCATCTGCGCCACCGGGTTGAACGTGCCTTCGGCGAAGGCCACCGTGTGGGACATCTCGGGCGACTGCACGTATTCGAGGAAGTCAGCCGCCAGAGGCGACAGCTCGGGGTTGTTGACAGTCGAGGTGATCTCGATCCAGGCGATGCCGCCCTTGCCGTTCATCGGCCCGGATTTCGGCGTGATGCCGCGGATTTCGGGATGACCGTCCGCACGCGCAGGCGAGGCCGAATAGGTGCCGCCCGTCATGTGGAAGTCGATTTCTCCAGAAATCAAAGCCTGGTTCATGGTGGCGATATCTCCCACCACCTTAGCGCCCTTGAACACCTGTTGGGCGGCCTGCTTGAACTTTTCAACCTCCTCATCGGTGTGGACCTTGAAGGGGTCGAAGCCGGCAACCAGGCAGATGTTGAAGACGTTCCAGTCATCCGACTCGAGGACACCGTACTTGCCAGCATTGGCCGGATCGGCGAACAGGCTCCAGCCCTGATCTTCCGCCGTTGCACGGCTGATCTTGTTGGTGTTCACGACGTAGCTGTAGGGCCCGAAGCGCTGGGCCATGCCGAGGAGTTCGGCACCCGCCTCGTCCATGGCCCACTTATAGGGCGCCTTGAAGTCCGGCATCATGTTGGCGAAGAATGGCTCGAAGCGTGCACGGTCGAGAGGCTTGATCAGCTTCTCGGGATACATCACCTTTCGCGCCCAGGGATTGTTGACGTTGATCAGATCCCAGACATTGGTTTCGCCCGCGCGCAGGCGGTTGATCATGGTTGGATCATTGGTGAGCGATTCGGCCTTGACGGTCGCGCCCTTGGCACTGCGGAACGGATCCAGCACCTGCGCGGAGTTGTAGCCCTCCCAGCACAGAATGTTCAGTTCCTTCTCGCGTGCCGCCATGGCCCGTCCCGGCGCCAATGTTCCAGCGCCCGCGAAGGCTGCGGCCCACATGGCCGATTGCTGCATGAAGTTCCGGCGTGAAATCCTGTTGCTGTTTGCCATGTCTCACTCCCAGTTGTTTTTGTGGTGTGTCTTCCTGTTGGAAGTCCCACATTGAATTCAGCACCAATTTTTCATCCGAGTAAAGAGTGATTCCGCAAGCTCACCCTACGGAGCGCCGATGATGGCCGTCAGTTCCCCGCTCGACATCACATGGCAATAGATCATGTTGATGATCTCGAGTTCCTTCGTGTGGAATTCGTCGGAAGCCGCGGCACAGCAGTCTTCCAGCACGATGACACCATAGCTTTCGTCCGCCAGGCTGCGCACCGTGGAAGACACGCACTGGTCCGTGAAGATGCCGGCACAGATGACGTTTTTTACTCCGAGGTTGTGAAGGATGAGCCGCAAATTTGTGCCCGTCAGTGCTGAATCCGTAGTCTTTGTGACCACGATTTCATCGTTCACGGCGGCAAGCTCCGGCACCATCTGCGAGGGCAATTCGTGCTTGGGCAGCAGCAGGTTGTTCCACCCCGGCATCTTCTGGGACAGGGAACGGTCGCGTCCATCTTTCGTTTGGCAAGCGATCCGCGCAAAAATGCACTCGATGCCCCGGCGCCGTGCAAAGTCCAACATTTTTGCAGTGTTCGGAATGACCGACTTTCTCATCCGCTCGTGAAACGGCGTCCACAGGTCATAGCGCTTCTGCTCGATCGGCGTCAGCGTCGCGCGGTCAGGCCGTTCGAGGTAGACATTCTGAACGTCGATGACGAGGAGTGCTGTTTCAGCCGGCACCAGAACCGGGTCGTCGGGTTCGGGCGCTCCCATGTAGTAGAGAGACCGGTAGGACGTCTTCCAGTTCATGATGCCTCCTTCAGAAGCGATAGGTGAAAAGGCCGCGTTCCTCATAGGTCTGCGCGGCTTCCTCGACGAACTCCGCCATGCGCGCGGCACCATAGGTGACACGCAATGTGCTGGCGGCATCGAGCAATTGCTGCCTTGCCTTGGCCCGGCCCGGCCGCAGCAACTCGTAGACCTGCATGATGAAGTCCTGCGGCACGTCCACCAACTCGGCGGCACGTTCGAAATTGAGCGCCAGCGTGGGACGTCCGGCATCGCGCGAGATTTCAGCCTGAGCCTTCAACGCAGCGGGCGTGATGCTGAGGTCTTCCATGCTGACATCGCCCGCGAGCACCGCGTCGAGCGTGATGTCTGACAGGCGCTTTCCACGCTTGCCGGTGATGGCCTCGGGCTGCGTCTCAGCGAGCGGATAGTCGGAGCGCGTGCGGGTCATGTTCTTCCTCCCGTAAACGTCACATCGACTGTTTCAGGTGGTGCGCCCTCTTCCGTCAGTCCTGTTTCAATCGCATAGATCATGGCGACCCGTGCATGATAGCGCGATCCCATAGCCTCGCCACGCTGCGGCACCACCACGGGTTCAGGCATCTCGCCTAGAGCATAGGCTGCAGCGTTGGCGCCCAGCCCGCGATAGTGCTCGATGCGGGTGATCGGCGCATTTGAGAAAAGCTCCAGATTGTTATGAGGCAGCCGGCCTTTCTGGTGAATGACCGCCGTGCCCTTGGCCTGGATGCCGATCCCTATGCCGGAGCCTGCAAGCTGCGCCGCAGAGAGACCGAGAAAGGATGTATCCGCCGTATGACGGAAGCGCACCACGCGCGGCACAAGCCCCCTCCTGGCGATCACATCCATCATCGCGCGCAGCACCTCTGAAAGGCGGTGCCCAGCCGTCGTCTGGAACAGCTTGAGGCCGAAGGCCGGGCTGATGCCGATCACCACATCGGTCTTGTCAGCGGATGGCGATGCCGTGCCAGAGACCTTGTAGCGAATACGGGCGGCCTCGTCCTTCTCGTGCATCGCTTCCGAGCGCAGCACTTCCTTCTGGTCGAGCACATCGCGGATGCCGTTGAGTTCAAGCCGCCGCTCTTCAGTCACGCGATAGCCCGAACCCGGGCCCAGATAATCGTTGGGATCGTTGACGGCACTCACGATCTTGCCATGTCGGATCATTGCGGAGGTCTGGAGATAATCGCCGGAGAGCCGCAGCTTCACGAGATTGAGAAGGTTTTCCGCCTCCTCCCTGAAGCCGCGTTTCGCCAGCGCCTTGATGGCGTCGATGACCGTGATGCCCCGCTCCTTGATGGCCTCGCTGATGAAGGACACGTCCCGCGGCATGAAGCTCGCGGTGTCATCCGAGCCCGATGCCACGGTTACGCTGCGCTTCATTGATTCAGTGGGCGCTGCCAATCCCAGTTCCTCGAAGACGGCGGATATCGCATCGATGGCGCGCCGCCTGATATCGAGGGCGCGTTCCTCAGGCAGTGGCGTCAACCCGCCATCGGCCTCGAAGTCGCGCTGGAGCACGAGATAGTCTTCCAGTTCTTCCCCATTGAGAAGCGATGGATTGAAGGAGTTGTCGTACTTCAGGATCGAGCCGAAGCCCGAGCAGATGAGGTCCGAGCCCGCGACCAGATAAGGCATGATCTTCGCGCCCACGCGGATTTCGGACTCGGTCGCGCGGGCATCGTTGCCGCTCGCGCATTCAAGGTCGAGCCACACGGCGATGAGGTTTTCCGCCATCAGTTCGCGGAAGCCGCCCGGCACGGTCGCGGTGAGCGGCGCGCCGTCGATGCCTCCGTTCTGCGTGCCCTGAACCCCCATGCCGCGCTGCAGGCAGAGGCAGCGCGCTTCGAGATAAAGCAATGACTTCGCTTCGTGGAAGCCCATGAGCAATTCAGAACCAGCACCCGACGTGCAGCGCATCTTGATCCCGCGCGAGGCATAGGCCGCGGCAAGGAAGGCCTTTGACCATGGCGTATCATCGCCGTCGATGAAGGTCTTCTCGGTGCCATAGACCGATACGGTCTCGGCATAGGATGAAAAGCCCGCCATGCCGATCCGGAGTTCTTCCGCCTCCTCGCTCGAACACTGGAACAGCGTGCCCCAGCGGCCGACCGCACCACCCACGGCACAAGCGAGCGCATTCGACCACGCGTTGCGCGAGACCCGCATCGTCGTCTCGATCTCGTCGAAGCCGAAGGCCACGGCGGTCGCGGCATCTGCCGCCAGCTGCAGCGGGTCATCCTTGGCATTGGTCACATGCGCCTGGTTTCCCGGCGTCTTGCGGGCCCGCATCTTCGAATAGGCAAAGGCGATCTCAAGCGCATTCAGGTGCGACACACACTGGGCAAGCTTCGCGGGCGTCATGCCATGGGCAAGCCGCACCAGCGTCTCGCGCGGCACGTTCATGTCGACGAGCATGCGCGCCACCTGCTTCGGGTCCATCGCCATGGCCTCGGACGCGATGCCGGGGTCGATGTGATGGCGCGCGATGAAGCGGTCGATCATGTCGAAGTCGCGCTCGAGAACACCGTCGAGCGAGATGACGCGGCCGCCTACGATGCCGATGCCGGGCTTCGGGTCGGCGGGGCTTGAGAACGCCGAGAAACCGTTGGCTGGGTCCTCTGCCGCGAACCTGTCGAGCCGAAGCGGACGCTCGTCCCAGTCGGCATAGCGCTTCCAGCGGTTGACCGTGGGTATCATCGTCTTCTCCTTGAGCAGCGGCAGACTAGCGGACGGGAAATCCGCGTCAACGCCTATGGCCGGACCAGCCGGTTCTTCTCCAGGAAATCGCGGAGCACCGGATAGTAAAGTTCCGGGTCCTCATAGAACGGAACATGGCTGCTGTTGGGGAACACGTTCAATTGCGCGTTCTTCAATCGCAGTTTCATCTCGAGCGCACAGGCGGGTGTCTGCTCGTCATACTGGCCCGCAGTGATCAGCACCGGCACATCGATCTTGTGCAGGTCATCGAGCCTCGACCAGTTCCTGATGTTGCCGATATAGAGAAACTCGTTTGGTCCCTGAATGGCGCTGTAAGGCCCCATGTTCCAATTCTTGAGCGAACGCTCGACAGGAGCCGGAGCCTCCTGCAGCCTGCAGACGTGGCGATAATTGAGCATCGTGATGGCACCCATGTATTCGGGGTGCGTGAAGGTGCCTTCCGCCTCGTGCCGCTGCATCATGGCAACGGCCTCGGGCCCAAGTGCCGCCTTCAACCGGTCGAGTTCGGCGCGGAGCTTCACCATGTCAGCGACCGTGCTCGACAGGATGAGCGAGGCAAGGCCGTCGGGATAAGTGAGCGCGTATTCGATGGCCTGCCAGCCGCCCCACGAGTGACCGAGGAAATGCACCTTGCCCAGCCCCAGCGCGCGGCGCACCGCCTCGGTCTCGCGCACATAGCGTTGCAGCGTCCACAGCGATGGATCATTGGGCCGGTCGGATGCCCCACAATCGAGCTGGTCGAAGGCCACCACGCGGAAGCCCTGGTCGATAAAGCAGGAATGTGCCTCGCGCAGGTAGTCGCAAGGCAGGCCCGGCCCGCCGTTGACGAGGAACAGCACGTCGTCTCCCGTGCCGAAGCTGTAGGCCACCAGCTTGTGGCCCTCAATGTTCACTTCGATACGTTCGTCAGGTTCGATGTCGCGCCACATGCCATTCCTCTCCGAATTGTGCCGGAAGAGGAATATCACGGTCACGGCCGGCAGCAATGGCGGCGGCTGCAGGGCCTTATGAAATTTGAGCAAGATCAATGCAAGAGCGCCACCGGGGGGCTGACAGGAAACCAATGGTGCACTGCATGTTGGCGGCCATGCAGGAAATGCACTAAGGTCGATTGTTGGGCGTTCCGCGCCTGAAGGAGGTTTGCAATGCGTAACTTACGTTTTGTGGCGATAGCCTTGGCCCTCGCCGCGATGGCCGTCTTCCTGCCGCTCCGGGCCAGTACTGCTTGGGCACTGCCAGGGCCGGGCACGCCGACACTCAATGTGCTTGAGCAGATTCAGGGCGCCAATTCCCTGAAGACCGATGTTCGTGCCCGCCGCTACTATCCCCGCTACCGCTACGCCGGACGCGGCTACCGGAATTACGGCTACCGCAACTACGGATACCGGAATTATGGATACCGGAACTACGGATATCGGAATTATGGCCGCTACAACTGGCGCAACCATGGACCGCGCTATGCCTACCGTTATCCCGGCTACAACTATTTCTACGGTGGCTTCTGGTATGCTTCGCCGTGGTGGAACTACGGCTATGCGAATGACTACTACGATGGCGGCGATGCCCATGTCGCGTGGTGCCTCAATCGCTACCGCAGCTACGATCCGAGAACCGACACCTTCATGGGCTATGACGGCCGCAGGCGCTATTGCCGCAGTCCGTACTGACGGTTCAACCACCTGAACAGACGGGCGCGCACCTTCAGGGCGCGCCCGTTTTCTTGTGCAATGCCCCTTGCAGAATGCGGCATTGCGAAGCGCTCCTGCTGCGGCGAAGATCGCGCTGATTCAGGAGCATCCATCCATGGCCATCGATCAGTCCTTGCGCGACCGTCTCACGAATTCCGTTGCGGCCGGCTTTCCCGGTCAGGTGTCCTTCACGCAAGACCTCGTCCGCATGCCTTCCACGCGCGGCAATGAACATACGGTTCAGGACTATATGGCCCGCGCCTTGCGTTCACGCGGCATGGATGTCGATGTGTTCGCCATGGACGATGAGGCCATCGCGCGGCATCCGGGCGGGTCGCGCATTTCGTCCACGCACTCAAGAGCGCCGATCGTGGTCGGTATCCATCGACCGCGCAAGGAAACTGGGCGCTCGCTGATCTTGCAGGGCCATGTCGATGTCGTGCCCGAAGGACCGGCCGACATGTGGGCCACGCCGCCCTATGATCCGGTGATCCGCGATGGCTGGATGCATGGACGCGGCGCTGGCGACATGAAGGCGGGCGTCGCCTCCGCCGTCTTCGCGCTCGATGCCTTGAGGAGGATTGGCCTCCAGCCTGCCGCCACCGTCTACATGCAGTCCGTGGTCGAAGAGGAATCGACCGGCAATGGCGCATTGATGACCCACCTTCGCGGCTACCGCGCCGACGCGGCCCTGATCGCGGAACCCGGCAACGAGGGCCTCACCCGCGCCAATCTCGGCGTGTTGTGGTTCCAGCTCGAAGTGCGCGGCATTCCTGTTCACGTCGCCAACATGGGCACCGGCGCCAACGCCATCGATGCCGCCTACCGGGTCGTCGGCGCGCTGCGCAAACTCGAGGAAGAACTGAACGCGGAGACCGCCTCCCACCCCCTGTTCGGCTCGCATCTTCACCCCATCAATCTCAACATCGGAAAGATCGAAGGCGGCGACTGGGCTTCGTCCGTGCCCGCCTGGTGCCGCATCGACTGCCGCATCGCCTGCCTGCCCGAAACCTCCGCAGCCGAAGCCGCCCGCCGTATCGAAGCCTGCGTGACAGATTTCGCGCGAAGCGACAGTTTCCTCGCCAACAACCCGCCGCGCGTGGAATGGAACGGATTCTTTGCCGAGGGCTATCACCTGGAGCCTGGCTCGGAAGCGGAACGCACGCTGACGGAAGCCCACCGATCGGTGATCGGGCAACCGCTCGAGACACGCCTCGTCACCGCTTATCTCGATGCCCGCGTCTATGCGCTCTACGACAGGATCCCGGTGCTCAACTACGGCTGCACCGCCGAGAACTATCACGGCTTCGACGAACGCGTGAACCTCGCCTCAGTGCAGCGGACAACCGCCGTCATCGCCCAGTTCATCGCCGATTGGTGCGGCGTCGAACCTGTCTAGGTGGTAGCTGCTTCAAGCCTTGCGTTGTGTTTGTCCACCCTAACTCACAGCTTCCCAGCGCGTCTTGTCGGCCAGTTCATCCTCGCCCACGATGAGCTTCTGGTCCGGAATCGTCTCGCACTGCAGTGTCCAGTGCATCGGGCTGTCCATCTCGTTGGATGGCGCCGTGACAGCATAGACATGACCGGCATGAAGCCCGGTGAGCTTCTTGTAACGCGTGTTCATCATGGCGGAAACGCTCCTCTGGTTCGATGAGCCTGTGTAGCCTCCTCCGCCGGCCGGACAGATGATCCAAGTCAAAGCCAGGCAAATTATGCTGTTTGCCGCGCCTCATCAGAGCGGCCGCGTCACTCTCCGCGCCATCGGCGCCATGACGCCCCAGAGGGCTCAACTGTCTTGATAAAATGGTAGCGGGAGAGGGACTCGAACCCCCGACCCCAGGATTATGATTCCCGTGCTCTAACCAACTGAGCTACCCCGCCAGAGATGCGCGGCTTATAAAGACAGCCTGCGGGAGAAGTCAAGCCGCCTAACTGGCCTCGGATTCGGTTTCGGCTTCCTTCTTCTTCATGAAGGTGCGCCAGATGGAAATGGACAGGAAATAGAGGCTGGCCGCGATCCACACCCAGAGTTGGATGTCTTCCACCAGTCCCCAGTCGCTGCGGTCCTTGGCCTGGATGATGAGGCTGAGCGACATGGCGGCCCAGAGGACGGTGAGCGGAATGGTGATCTCGCGCCAGTCGGTTACCCGCAGCGGATGGACGAATTTGATCGGGATGAAGGTGAGGACGCAGAGAACCGCGACGGTGATCAGGTTGGTGATCGGTCCCGACTGCAGGATGAAGAAATACAGAACCACCACGTTCCACAAGGCGGGGAAGCCCACGAAATAATAGTCGTCGGACTTCATGCCCACGTTGGCGAACGTATAGCACGACACCGCCATGATCGCCGCCGCGGAGATCAGGCTCCACGTCTGGCCAGAGAAGATGAAATCCAGCGGCGTCATGTTGAACCAGTAGACCATCAGTGCCGGCACGGCGACGTAGGTGAAATAGTCGATAACGTTGTCGAGCGTCCGGCCGTCGACATTGGGCGTATACTCGAGCACCCGCGCCTTCCGCGCCAGCGTGCCGTCCACCCCGTCGACGAAGAGCGCGAGCCCCAGCCACATGAAGGCGGCGACGGGATCGTTCTTCAGCACCGCAACCAGTGCGAGGAAACCCAGAACGATGCCGCAGGTGGTGAAGGCATGAACAGCCCAGGCGACACCCTTCCTCACATCCCTGTCGATGTTCGGGTGCAGGTTTATCTTGGCCACTGTGCTGGTACTCCCACTCCGGGTGGCGAGTATAGGTAAGCCCGGCCTGCAAGGCAAATGACTCAGGTCAAACGCCGGAATTCCAGCAAGGTGAAGAATCCGAAGGGCTTGACCGGGGTGCGCGAGACCAGTTCAAGCCGGTCGCTCACCAGCACTGTTTCCACCGGAAACTCAGGCCTCCAGCCCAGCCGGGCGGCATAGCGGGACAGCCGCCGCTCGACAGCACCTCTGAAGCCGTCCTCCACGCTGAAATGGTTGCATATCAACACCTTGCCGCCAGGTTTTGTCACCCGCGCCAGCTCGTGCATCACCCGGGCAGGGTCGGGAACGACAGTCATAACGAACATCGCCACGGCCACGTCGAAGCTCGCGTCGGCGAACTCCAGTGCCATTGCGTCCATCTCCAGCAACGCCTCGACATTGCCCTGCCCGCGCTTCGAAACGCGCTCGCGGGCACGTTCAAGCATATCGGGCGACAGGTCGATTCCGGTCACGCCGAGGTTCGGGCCATAGTGCGGCAGCGCCAGTCCGGTCCCCACGCCGGCCTCGAGCAGGCGGCCCGAAAAGCAATTGGCGCGCGCCGTGACCGTGCGGGCGGCGGCCTCCACGAACTTCCCAAACGTATGGTCGTAAACCGGTGCCCAGCGCCGGTAGGCACTCCGCACGTCCGATTGGTCAATCGCTGCAAGGCCGCGGGTTGGCATTGTATTCACGTGACCTCTCCCCTGATGGTTCTCTTCCCAGATAGGGTCGCAACGTAAATCTCCAAGGCCGGGTTTCACGCTCTCGCGATGAATCCGCCTCCCAGAACCCTGGCACCACTGCCATCTGCCTCGTAGAGGACGCAGGCCTGCCCGGGAGAGATACCATATTCTCCGCCGTGGATCGTGACAACGGGGCCTGTCTCCGCCTGGCGAATGCCGCCTGGCACGGGAGGCCGCGCCGAGCGGATCTTGGCGAATATCGGTTGCGGGTCGGCCCCCAGCGGCTCGTCGCCCAGCCAGTTGAGGCCATTCACCCGTATGTCGGTCTGCTTCAGCGCCTCGCGCGGCCCCACCACTACGCTGCGGGCGGCGGGATCAATCCTCACCACGTATAGCGGTTCGGCACTTGCGATGCCGAGGCCCCGGCGCTGCCCGATCGTATAATGGATGATGCCGTCGTGCCGGCCCAGCACCTCACCCTCAAGATCGACGATGTCGCCAGGCTCCGCCCCGTCGGGTCTGAGCTTCAGGATCAGGTCGGCATAGCGCCCGTCTGGCACGAAGCAGATGTCCTGGCTGTCCGGCTTGTCGGCAACCGACAGGCCGAGGTCAGCCGCAATCGCGCGGGCTTCAGGCTTGGTCAGCGTGCCCAAGGGAAAGCGCAGGTAATCGAGCTGGTCCTGCGTGGTGGCGAACAGGAAATAGCTCTGGTCGCGGGCGAGATCGGAGGGCGTGAACATGTCGCGCCGCCCTGAGCCGTCTCCTCGTGCCCGGCTCTCAACGTAATGGCCAGTTGCCAGCACCGCTGCATCGAGATCGCGCGAGCGCTGCAGCAGGTCGGCGAACTTGACCGTCCGGTTGCAGGTCACGCAAGGGATGGGCGTCTCGCCGGACAGGTAGCTCGACACGAACTCATCGATCACCGCCTCCTTGAAGCGCGATTCGAAATCCAGCACGTAATGCGGAATTCCGAGAACGGCGGCGGCACGGCGCGCATCGTGAATATCCTGGCCCGCGCAGCAGGCCCCCTTCCGGCGCACCGCCTCACCGTGGTCATAGAGCTGCAGCGTGATGCCGATGACATCGAAGCCGGCCTCTTTCAAGAGCGCCGCCGTTACAGTTGAATCAACTCCGCCCGACATGGCGCAGACCACTCGGATCGAGGCCGGGTCGCCCGGAATGCCAATAGTCGCGCGAACGCTGTCGATGAGGGACTGTCCGATCATCCGGCCTAGATGGGGGATTGCGGCGCGAAAGTAAACACAAGGGGGCGCCCGCCTGTTCCGGAATGGACCATAGTCCTGACGGGATTTGGGAAATCTTCATTTGTACTTAGGTGAATTTTAAGGCCGGACCCGTAGTCTGACTGACAGTAAGTACCTGCGTATTAGGTTGAGTTGTTCAATGAACGGTCAGTTGCGTCCACGCGTAAACTACGTCATCGGGCCCGATGGCAGTCCGCTAACGGTCGCCGATCTTCCCCCTCCGGGAAACCAGAGATGGGTGATCAGGCGAAAGGCGGAAGTGGTGGCCGCCGTGCGCGGCGGCTTGTTGAGTCTCGAAGAGGCCTGCGACCGATATGTCCTCACCGTAGAGGAATATCTGAGCTGGCAGCGGTCGATTGACCGTCATGGGTTGGCGGGGCTGCGGACCACCCGCATCCAGGATTACCGTCAGTAACCCAATCTTCCATGTGAGAGGGGGATGTCCCGTACTCTGTTGAAAATGCCAAGGCTGGCGTCGCTGGTTGAACCTTATGCAGCATCGGCCAAGCGGTCAACTGCATGGGAGGCTGGCTGCTCGGTCCGATGGTTTTGAAGTGCGGCCTTGAGGATTGGC
>NZ_JBGSOZ010000222.1:0-14039 GCF_041738905.1 Aestuariivirga sp. | reverse complement strand
GTCGATTCCCTTCATCGGCTGACAGGTAAAGCTGATGCCCGACCATCCGATGAACTGCATCTTGTGAAATTCTGCGAGCCGCTGGCCATCTGTTCCTTCGGCCTTAGCAATTGATGGCGACGACACGGCCAGCGCAACATGCAACGCCGCTATCAGGTGTTTCTTCATGGCTTACCTACCTGTATTTCTTTATGCTCTCAATGTCGCAGAATCCGAAATCAACGGTGGCCGTGTGCCCGCTCACCGCACCATCATGAACGGTGATTTTGCCGTTGGCGCGGCTCAAATAGAAAGTCTTGATTCCAATATCCCGGCTCACGGTGGTGATACCGAAGATCACAAAGTCCTGCACGTCAATGTCAACCGGAACTGTGCTGCATTTCCACTCACTGTCATACAAATAGCAGTTCTTGAACGTCCTGTTCGGCACGTCGATTGTCACCTGATTTGCCTTTTGGACATTGCGGCAACTATCGGCAACGCACAAATGCCCCTGATGGAGGGTGCAATTGATAGTGTCCACAATCCCGGTAGCAGCATGCCCACCAGTGGCGCTAACGGCTAGGAGAACGGCGGCAACGGCAAAGGCAAGTCGCATCATGTGCGCGCACCTTCCGGCTGATCGGGTGTTTCAATATAGAAAGTGAACCCCCGGTAGCAGCCTACCCACATGAGGACTGAGAGCAAGTTCAGGGCAACCACGATAAGGAAATAGACGGCGGTGAAGATGGACAGGCCGTGAGCCATATAGGTGAGACTTAGTGAAAACCCGGTCAGTAGGAAATGCAGAATTGGGAACAGGATGAAAAGCATAATGAGGAGGCCATAGACAACTTTACTATAGATGGTGAAGAGCATCCCCGGCTCATTGTCGTCGGGCTGGAAAATGTTCATCTTTGTGCGGAGCATTTTAAGCGTGAAAAATCCCTCATGCTCTGCCGCATTGTAGAAATCAGGGTCGCTTGAAACCTGTTCGGCAGCAACCCCGCCGTAGTGGCTAGCAAGCATTTGGTATGCCGCCCAGTTAAGAAACTCGTTTGCAAAAATGATGACCGCGACCGCGCTTGCAAGAGTGACGATTTCAACAATCGCCGGAATGTCGGTCGAAGCGACGCCCACAAGAGGCAGAGTGAAATTCTTACCAGCGATGGAAAACGCCAACACCGCATCTAGGATGAAGACGCCACGGAAAACCTTATTGCGCTTTTCCTCTCGAATCTGGAGTTGCTGTATGTATTTTTCACGAAGGCTGAATAGGATGCCTTTGCTATCGCGCATGAGCGCCGTTCGGAAGGCAAAGTTCAACCGCAAAAGTGGAGAAATTTTAATCGCCTTCTTCATCCCACTGTCCCAGCCCCGTTGCGCATGTCGTCACGATAACATGTGGTAGAGCAATCGACTAGGCTGGCAGTTTCGCGCGGTTGATCGCTGACTTCACAGGCTCCGGCAGCCGGTTGAACGCCTTGTCCATCTCCGGTTTCATCCATCCCATGTCGGAATCACCGCTGTAGAGCGTGAAGGTGATGCCCATGGAATGGCCGATCACACGCGCTGCAATGTTCTCCGGCAGGCCAGCCGTCTCCAGCAGCCATGCACAGGTGCGGCGGAAGGAATGCCAGTCTACATCTTCGCTGAAGCCCTTGGCAACTAACCAGCGCATGAACCTACGTCCGGGCTCACTGCCCCGGCTCTTGCTCACGCCATTGCCTTTGCCTTTGCCCTTGCCGCTCACTGGTGCGGCGCATAGGTAGCCGCCACGGGTATGGGCCATTTCCACCAGCTTGTTGACGGCGGGCAGGATCACGTCCGGCACCGGAATCAGCCGGTCCTTTTTCTCTTTCTTCACTTTCGGTATGCGTAGGCATGTGATCCCGCCAATGACCTCGACATGATCGGCCCGCAACAGCCATTGCGCGCTCTGCCGCATGCCTAGCAAGGCAACTGCCATCTCCAGCCGCCGCTGATCGTCAGCCAGCGCGAAGAGCCGTTCAAGCTCATCCGTGGTATATCGCCGCCGCTCACGGGTGGGGACAACCTCGACTCGTCTGCCGGTGAAAGGATTGACGGCAACAGCATCGTGCAACATGCAATGCTTCCAATAGCTCGACATGCCAGTCAGCCGTTTGTTGATCGTGGCGCTGGCCTTGCCCGACCGCACGAGGTCCGCCCGCCATTCCATCACTAGCTTGCCGCTGACCTTGGCCAGATCGTCGGCTTTGCGGGCGCGGGCGAAGGACTCGAACTCTTTGAAGATGGCTTCAAACTCTTGCCGCGTCTTCTCCTTGGTCAACGTGGCCAGCCAATCTTTGCGGTAGAGGTTCAAGGGTTTCAGCTTGCCGGTGGCGATGCCCTTGTATCGGTCGGCCTTCTCGACTCCCCATTCGGCCTCGTGATCGTCGGCAATGAACTCGATAGCATCGGCGGGTACTTCATTCTCACGGTCGGCAACCGCCATGGCGTCAATGTCCGGCGTACCGGCCAGCGACTTCGCGGCGCGCTCTATGGACTTCTCAAACCGGGTGAGATGGTCACGAGCTTTCCGTCTCGCCACTTTGTCGTCTTCGATCACACCAAGGGCCTGTTGCAGGTGCCTACCAAGAACCTTGTGGAGTGAGCGCGGCACCGTCATGTTGACGCGAACGCTCTTGCCCCGGCGCTCGACATACTTGTCAATCCATATGCTCTTTACCTTAGCGCCCATGCCGCTCTGCTCCCCATTCTGCTCCCCATCAAATCACGACAAAGCGCTGAAAGCCAAGTAAATCAGGCGTTTTCGTTAATGAGGCGTGAGAGTCCCGCAGGGAGCGCCATCACTCAAAAACATTGATTCTATTGGCTTTTTTGACAGGCCGCTCCCCATTTTGCTCCCCATCTACTCTTCAGTTTTCCAAGTGTCGCCCATATCGAGCTTCACGCTCTTTGACATGACTCGGTAGGTCGTCGCTCGACTTGGCGCTTTCTTGCCGAACTCAGTCTTCAGCCGCTCATGCACGTTGGCGGCAGTATTACCTTCTTTTGCCAGTTCTGCGATGCGCGCGAACATCTCGCCATGCTTGGACTCGAACCGATTGCTTGCCGTCTTCCGGCGCATCAGTTCGGCTTCGGCGTCTAGAACCTCATTGAGCACCTGACGGGCCTCATCGCTCATCTGAAGCCTTTGCAGCCGTGGCCGTGCGGCCTGCAATGACCCGGCAACAAGTATCGTGTCTTTCACCCAAGTGATGCCCATGACTCGAATCTCCAGTGTGATCGACACATGACACGAGACGTGAATTAGATCAAGCGCGGGCAGGCACAAATGGTTAACTTTTTCCTGATGCAACATTCGTCTCACATCAGGAGTTGACATGCGAGATGGGATAGAGTAATCCTGTTGTCGAAATTGCACTGATGACCCGCAAAGGATGACCGCGACGTGACCAAGAAGCCCACTAATCCCAAGAGCCCAGTCGAACGTTTGCGCGGCAAGCCATTGCCCGAACGCGATTGCGCGAACTTCATGTGCGGGATCACTTTCACCCCCAAGTATCCAAATCAGAAGACCTGCTCACCCGCATGCGCGGACGTTCTCAAGATGGAGCGCGCGGCTGAGCGCAAGGCCAAGGGCAAGAAGTCAGGTGGTGGTGGCAAGCCTGTCATGGATGCCAAGGCTGCCGCCATCGCACAGGCGATTGAATCCGGTATCGAGCCCAAGAACCTGCCCGCCGAACTGAAGTGGACCGCGCAACTGGGGATTCCGCATCTCAAGGATTCACCCGAGCGCCGTCAGACCTATCTCCATCATTTGAGCCGTCTTGGACATGCTGAGGGTGCCGCCCGAGCCACGGATGGCATCGAACAGACCGGACGATTTTTCAGGGCCTTGGCGCTGAAGGATTCGGCGTTCGCTGCTGACGTGCGCGATGCACTGAACATCTATGGAGCGGCCCTGCACAAGACGGCCCACCTCATCGCCGTCGAAGGTGTGCTTGAACCTTTGGTTAGCCAAGGCCAAGTGGTCGGGCACAAGCGGGTATGGGCCGAGAAGACGTTGCAGATGCTTCTCCGTAAGCACGACACTGAATTGCGCAATGCGAATCAGGGTGGATCGGGTGCGACCGTCAACATCAACATCGGCAAGACCGGCATGGAAGTTGGTGCCGATGGCGAGGCCATTGCTTTCATCAAGTTGTCAGAAACTTACTACCTGCCCGATGCCGACCGTGAGCACCTGCTGCGAATCTACTCATCCATCCTCGCCCGCCGCGAGCAGATGAAGGAAGTGCCAGCGCTCGACTGGACGCCACCGCAAGAACTCAAGGAACTGATCGACTTGGAAGCAACCGAAATCGAGGATGATTACGATGACATCTGACCCGTTCACCAAGGGCCTGAAGGCCGACCTGACTCCGTCCAATCCACCGCCCAAGGGCTACAAGCTTGTGACCCCGGCTGAAGTCGGCATGCATCTGCCGCCCGATGATCCACGCCGCCATCGCAAGATCGCATTGAAGTTTGATTCGAGCCCTGAAGGTTTTGAGGCGTTCGAAAGGCAAACGCAGCGCACCCACGAGCGGGTCGAAACCGAAGGCGGTGCCACCCTCATCCTTGTAATGGAAGGCCACCCCATCGGCACCAAGACCCACCGTGAGAGGCTTCAGGCTTGGCGTGAAGGCAAGCTGCCACTGCCGAGCTTGGCCGACTATCTCGGCATAAAGGCTCTCACGCCTGCCGGTCATGCATCGCGCGCTTCTGTGCAGCGTTCCGAAACATCTGAGCAGCTTGTCCAGAGACTCGAACGCCAGCGTGAAGAGAAGAGAACCGGCGTGAGACTCGAAGCCGCACCACGCAACCCAACTTTCAGTAGGTGATCAACATGGTATCGAAGAGAGAACAGCGTTGGCGCGATGAAAGGGACCGTCTGCATAAGGCGGACCTCAAGCGCCGTGAGAAGGAAAAGGAACTCGCCTTCATCCGACTCAAGGGTGCCGTGGAACTCGCAACAATCCAACAGGAATTGAATCAGCAGCAGAAGCAAAGGAACAGTCTCATGCCGAACGGAACGAAGAACTACAGCGCCGCCAACAGGGGCGAACTCGCAAAGCTGAAGGACAGCGCAACGAAGGACATGTGGACTCTGCGAAACCACGCAAACAAGTTCAAGGCTGACAGCGCCAAGCTTCAGCAGGAGTACACGGTCAAGCTGGATGAGGTGCCTGCCGATCAGCGCGCCGCCGCAGAGAAGCTTTATCTCGGTGAGTACCAGCGCAAGCTCGCCAAGATGCGCGAAGACCAACTGGAGCAGCGCACCGAGCTTGTCGCGTCCATGAAGGAGCGCGCGGCACTTGCGGCCAGCGCCCGCGAAAATCTCGGCAACACCGTTGTCGCCGCGACCCTGTACGGCATTGGCGATGAACGCCGGTCCCGTATCGAGCAGAGTCTGGTGAACGCAGGCCCGGCCGTGATCGCGGCGGCCGGTGAACGTGCTCGACTGACCGGCGACAAGATGCTGGCGGCCGCCGTGTTCGCTCGCAACGCGGACATCAAGAAGGATCAGCGGCCGATCAACAGCAAGGCATTTGCCGATCTGCACTTCGGTGATGAGGTCGAAGGCGTGGAGGACGCGGTCACGGCCATCGAACTCGCCGCCGTGCAGGCCGCATATGCCGATGCCGAAATCACTGGCGACACGGCCAAGTTCGACAAGCTCGGCTTCGGTTTGAAGTTCAAGGGTGCCCGCTTGGACCCCACCGAGCGTGAAGAGCCCGAGGTCCAGCCGAACCAGCACCCGAACGCCAAGATTTCTCGGGCAATCAACCCGCCTGAGGAAGACTAGAGCCTACCAACCCCAAACTGAAAACAAGGAGAACTTACTATGGCTGTAACAGCAACGAATATTTACAAGGTCGAAGCACTCCCCGGTGGCAAGACGCTCATCGGTGGCGCGAACGTCATGATTATCGGCGCAACATCCGAGGCCAATGCCCGCGTGGCGGCCGCTGCTCATTTCGGCAACGACTCGGCATGGTCAGATTCAACGGTCACCGATCTTTCGGCGTCCGCTGATGGCACCGTCTATCTGGCCGCGAAGGCGGTCTAACGAGACCACTGTGCAAGAGCGGCCCACACCGCTGACTGCATTGTGAAGAGGGATCAGCGGTTGTCATTGTCTCCAACATTACGTTCGCTGATCCCTACCAATTCAAGAACCTGTCAGCCGTGAGGCTGGCGGAAGAGACTGAGCCGGGTTTTGTCGTAGGGACGCGGCTCAGTCTGCCCATTCAGTTGCTGCCGCTGGCGAAAGCCACCGAGCAGTGGGACGAAACCGGCAGCATGCGACTTCGCCTTCCGTGCTGCCGGTGAGTCCGCGATCAACAAGGGAGAGATGATGAGTGCAGTTGCAAAAAAGGTTCTCGGCATGCTGGCCCATGGTGATGAGGCCGTCATCCATGTTGGGCCTGATCAGACGCCGGTCGATTTCATGCGCGCCGGACCCGATCTGTGGATTGGCGATTGCACCACGCCCGGCTGCCGTGGCCTGATCGAAACCGATAGCCCTCTTTACGCAGCGGCACTCTGCCTTTCTTGCGAAAACAAGCTCGACCTTGAAATGGAGGCTCAGGAATGCCCTCGACCGGCTCGGGCTCCGAAGCTCCACCTCGTGGCGCAAACTGGCTCCAGCCTCACCGTTTCAAGCGGAAAGGTGCCCGCAATCAAGTTGGAGATTGTCCAGCCGCCCGTGATCATCCAAACGTGGCCTGCCTGCAAGTCATGCGGTAAGAATTTGGCACCTGACAACTCCAGCGGGCACTTCGCCAGCCGGTGCCCGGACTGCCGGGAATCGACGGCAACCAAGCCGCCCCATCTGTGCCGGGAGTGCGGGACATCGCTCAATGGCAGCCATAGCAGCCGGGAATACTGTTCCGATTGCGCCCGTGGGCGACTACTCAGCGGGCAGCGCCGCCAGACAAAGTCCAGCCGGACCATGAAGGAACGCCGGATGGCCGGATCGGTCGAGAAGTCATGCGAAGGCTGCCAGACGCCGCTCGGCGTGGTTCACCATGCGGTCAAGTGGTGCGAGGCATGCGCCCGCGACCGGCAGAACGAACAGCGCCGTGCTGGCATGGCCCGCAAGCGTGAAGCCATGAAAGTTAGTAGTAATCAAGGAGACCAAGCATGAGCATGGATTTAATTCAGGCAAAGGGAATCCTGCACCGCCGTGGGCTCAAGGTCCACGCCAGCGGTGACGGGTTCAACATCGTGGACCACCAGCACAAGGTCATCCATCAGGACCTCAGTGAGGCTCAAGTCGTGGCGCTGTCCGGCCTCTACCCAGTGTCCGCGCCGCCCGTCAATGGCAACCCGGTGCTCGGTGGTATGGCCAACGGATTCGATGGTGACTGACATGGTGAGGCCCAAGGCTGAGTTCATGGCAATGCGCTTCAAGCAAGTCCTGCTCTCGTGGGACAAGGAGTTCGGTGTTGGCATGAACCGTGTAGAGGCTGAGCCCTTCTTGGCGTTGGCCGATGCCCTCATCAAGAATCGCATCGCCGCTGAACCAGACCCATTTTGAAGTAGGAGACGACCATGAAGAAGAAGTTGCACTACGGCCCGGAGAAGAAGGTCCTGATCGGCCGGAACGGGATGACTCAGACTCGCGCCGTCGAGGTCGCGTTCGCCAAGGCCGTGAACCGCGCCAGCGAAGAGTTGGTGGACAATCTCTGTGCCGCCGATTACTGGCTGCCGCCGCTCTGGCATTCGCTCGCCTTCGATTTGGAATCGCTTGGCACCACGAGCTTCGGTGACACCATGAACCAGAGGCTGCTCAAGCGATCCAAGATCGAAGAGATTGAACGGCAGTGCCGGTTGATCGGTGCCGGTGGCACATTCTATGCAAGCAAGACCGTCACACATTGAACAAGGAGAATCCCAAAATGAAGCAAGAGCCCAAGGACATGAACGATTTCGAGTACGTCATCCAGTCGTTTCGAATCAGGACCGAAATCAACGGCACCACTCACCTCGTGGTCAAGTGCTGTGGTATCGAGGTCGAGCGCATCGCCATCGCATCCGAAATCAAGGCATCCGGCCTGCCCAGTATCGTCAAGGGCATGGCCGATCAAGCCGCGCTCATCGGGCAGGGATTCTTCACCGCTAGCATCTGCGTGGTGCCTGAAGCGTTGGAGGTCGTGGTCGATCACGTGCGCAACTCGGAAGCCGCCTGAGCACCATGACAAACGACACGGCATGGTGGCCGCATAATGCACTGAATATCGAGGCTGACTCTTCTGAGTCAGGCCTTGCGGTGCTCGTGGCGCTGGCCGCACGGCATGTCGGCATGCCTGTGTCGCTGGATGTGAATCCACTCAGCCTGAGCCTGCCCGATGCACCCGTGGTGGCCATCGTGACATCGAACGGCCCGCTGGCCGTCAAGATGCTCAAGGCATGGTCCTATGTGCCTGCCGCCCGGCCCGGCCTGTTCGAAGGCATTGACGGCGGCGAAGGACCGGGACTCCCGGATGACTCGGAATGGACCGGGTGGAGTGAGTCGTACCAGAATGGGAAGCGCATCGTCATCGCCAAGCCGGGCGATCCACTGCCCGATGGTGCCTTCGTCATGGCGTTGGCGTCAGAATACCCGCTGGACTCGTGGGAGTGCTCGCTGCTGAAGCTGAGCCCGCGCGGTCCACATGGCTACTACCTGCTCCAGAACCTCACCACCGGCCACCAGATGGGTTGCAAGCTCGTGACCCGCCACGGCTCTCTGCTGTGCGGCAACACTCGTGAGAAGGTCACGGTGGCTGATGCTCGGCCGGTGAAGACCACCAAGAAGTGGCTGGCTGGCTCTGTCTTGCTGGAAATGTTCAAGGTGGTTGGCCGCAAGAGCGAAATCGACGCGCCGGTCAGTGTGAAAGACATCGCTGAACGCTATCGGGTCTGGTATCGCATCCAGCATCCGCGCTGCCGGGACATCCCGTGGCCCGAGACGAAGGCGCTCACGAAGTTGAGGCTGGAGAATCCCAAGGCAGCCGCGCCGTTCACCGGAGCCATGCCCAAGCTCGACTCCTCAGTGGTGCGCCTGATCACTCAGGCCATTAAGAAGGGGCAGTGGGTGAAGGACCCTCAAGGCTGGACCCTGATGGCCGAGGGCACACGTGTGCGCCGGTCTGCCGTCATGGTGCGAGTGGTGCCGGGTGATGTGAACCTGCCCGTCCACGAGGCCCCTGAGCCCGAAGGATACCCCCGCCCCAAGGCCGCACCGAAGAAGAAGTATCCACCGCACCCGGAGTTGATCGAATGCGGTCATGACTGGATCGAGGTGCGTGAGGGTGAGACCGATGCAGACGACATTCGGTACTACGTCCCCGATCACGAAGCCGAGTACGTCGAGAAGTACGGCGCATGGCATCCCGACTATGAGAAGATGCAGGCCGCGAATGTCGCCGCCCGAGCCGCCCGAGCAGCCGCCGAGAGCACTCCCGCCTAGCCCTTTGGCATGGCGCTTGCTGCGTGGTCTGCAACTATCCCGAGTCGGTATAGTTCAACCAGACAGCAAAGGAGCCCACCATGACAGCACTTGCAATTCTCGACCGACCCGCCACCGATCTGGCGGCAGCCATTGCGACCGCCAGCACCGGCGAGTTGCAGGACATCAGTGCCGGAGTCGAAGCACTGCGAGCCCAAGCCAAAAAGCTCAAGGACAGGACATTAGAGGTCAAGGCCCTCACCGCCCGCGCGTTGATCGAGCGCCGCTTCGGTGTTCTAATTCGGGACGGCAAAGCCGCTGGCACCATTAGCGAAGGTGCCCCAAAGAAGGACGCGATCACGCTGTACCAACTCGGCCTCAGCCTCAACCAGTCAAGCCACTACCAGCAACTCGCTGCCCTTCCCGATAAGACATTCGAGTTTTGGCTCAAGTCGTGGGAGACCAGCTTCAGGGGTGGCGGCAGCCAGTTTCCGACGAATTTCATTTTGGCACAGACCAAGCAGGCGGAAAGACAGCGTGAGGCTGCCTTCCGCTATCAGCAGGCCGATGCCCGCCAGCGTGAGAGGGCCAAGGTTGCCTTCCATCCTTCTGCCGCCGCCGAGCCCATGGTCGAGGACGCGGACTTTGAGGTGGTGGAAAATGGTCCTGCCCCGGAGCCAAGGATCGAGGGCATCATCAACTTCTCAATCCCGATCTGCGACCTGCACACGCTGGATGAACTCATTCGTGGGCTCATCAAGGATGAAGACCCGGATGTAGGTATTGTGATCGAAGCCCTGAAGCTCCGGTCTGAAGGCCGCTTCAAGGAAATCGACACGACCGGCAATTTCAAGTCGGCCCACCAGATCGTGATCGACCCCGAGGGCTTCGACAACATCTAAATGGGAAAAAAAATGGGGTTTTCCTGAAGCCATTTAGGTTTCCGGGATACCCCCCAAAACCCCACCCGTGGATTAACCCCTAAAAAACCGCCTTCTATGGTTTATTGTGCCTATGTTTCAATGGTTTACGAGGAATCTACAGCGGGAAACTGCTGGACTTTATTCCCACCCATCTACAGCGGCAAATTACTGTGCCGAGACAATGACATGACACAGTAATTTGCGGCTCTAGATTCCTCGTAAGTGCTTGATATTTTGCGCCAATTCAAGGTCGATTTTGACAGTGGATTCATTCCAAGCTAAGCCTAGCTCACTCGTAAGAAGTGGGCACTTCCTTACTCGTTCGCATTCGCAGATATAAATCATGCGAAATATGGTATGCTTCGCGGTCAATATGAAAAATCGGGGATACGGATAGTCACAGATGGATCGAAGGGTTGAAGGACGCGGGAACCCTGCCTACGGCCTTGGGGCCTTGGCATCCCGCTCCTAAGCAAAGGGGCGATAGGAAGGTGACTCTGTAGATCGCTGAAGAGGGCTCGGGTAAAAGCCACGGCCGACACATGAGAACAAAAAGGCCTTGGATGGCGTGAACCCATGGGGGCATCAAGAGGCGGCGCTGGTGAGCATAGGAGGGCAGGGGAGGGGATGTAGGCAGGGCAACGCCAGACGAGTGCAGTGTGATACCCCGTGTAGTTTTCAGGGCATAGGAGACTCCCCCGAAAATTCCACGGGTAGGAGACTCCCGGCAAATTTTCTGGCACCTGAAAAGATTCTCAAAAGTTCCTGCGTTGGGAGAATCGCTCCAGAGGTTTTCCACCCATGTTTCACCGCAGATATGCTACGCGGAAACAAAGATTCATGGGACAATTTCCTGAACAAATGCCCGCATGGTGGGCAAATGCCCATGGATCGGGGGGTGGTGTGCAGGCCGCTTGCCCACAACCCGGAGCTAACTGACGAATCGTAACACGTATAGTTACAGTTAAAAAGGCCCATTAACGCTACGTTTTAAGGCTAATGGACATGGTTAACGCAGCGGAATTTGAGCCCACCCGTGGCTCACCTATGGCACCTGATCCACACCTCTCGACAGGCCACCCGATAGTGCCCGGATGATCGGCCAAACCACCGGCCAAATGCCAGCCTCATAGGAGCCCGTACAGCGCCCGCGATCCTGCCGAGCCCCATCCATAGGTCCAAGCGCGCCGAAGCCACTCCACGGCTCGCAAAAGCCCATTGCTGGCGGAAAATCGAGCCCGAAGGATACCGGACACAAAAGCGAAAATGATTCCAAAATTGCGCGCGGCCACCAGCCGGGCAGCTTGCCCACATAGAGGCCGGTGGGATGGGCAGCTTGCCCACATAGACGGGCAGCTTGGTCACATAGGGATATGCTTCGCGGATTTGAGTCGATCTGAGGGGAACCTGTTAACCCCTCGTTAACCATGTCGGACCTGTGCCAGACAGGGACAGCGTTAACGACCTCGTTACCATTGATGCAAGGCCGGTGCCATATCGAATCGAAGCTGGCCGTTGAGTCAATGATCGGTAAAGCTACGCGGTAAAGCACATGGCGATTCAGCCGCTAAAATTCAAGTGATTCATCATGTGCCGATACAAGACTCCATATATGTCTCAATTCAAGATATGAGACACATGCGGCAATCCCGCCGCTGTGGAGTCTCAAGATGATTGCGAACATGACCGCTTTAACCGCTGCATTGCTGGCCGTTCCCGTGCTCACGGGATTGCAGACCATGAAAGCGCCAAACGCTGGCCAGATGCCAGCCGCATGCACATTGCAGCATGTCGAGTACCTGGACGAATCCGGCAAGGTCCAGATGACCGATTGGCAGACCTATGACTGCGGCGCTGGCCTTGGCGTCATCAAGGAGTCAGCACATGGCTAAGCCCATCGTGAAGACCCCCGGACCGATTGACGCCGATGCAATCGCATGGGCAGTGCGCGAAACACTGCTAGGCCAGATGACACAAGAGCCGGACGTGAGTCCCATGCCAGCCGTGAGCAAGGCATGGATTGCAGCCGTCAAGCTGGCAGGCCTTGTCCTAGTGCTGGCAGCGCTGCGATTGATCGGCGCTGCATTCGGCTGGAATCCCTAACGACACTGTGAAGGCCATGGCGCAATCCATGGCCTTTTCTCTTGCGGCACGTGTCTTGCTAGGGTCCGCCCTAATCGTCACGTCTCACCGGCAACCGTTTTCCGTCTCGAATAGGTCCAATCGCAATTCGAGACACAGAGTCTAGAATCAAACGAGACAAAGGAGTCCACCATGAACCTGATAGGCTACGCCAGAGTCAGCAGCACCGATCAAAGCCTAGACGTGCAAGAGGATGCATTGAAAGCAGCCGGTTGCCAGTTCATCCGTTCCGAGAAAGTCAGCGGCAAGAGCAGGGAAGGCCGGACGGAACTGGAAAACCTACTTGGCGTCATCCGCGCCAATGATGTGTTGACAGTTCACAAGCTCGACAGGCTAGGCCGGTCCACTCGTGACGTGTTGAACCTCGTGCATGAGCTTGAGCAGCGCGGCGCGCACTTGCGAGTCCTAGAGCCCGCCCTAGACACGTCTGGACCTATGGGGCGGATGGCTGTCACAGTGCTAGGCATGGTCGCTGAAATGGAACTGGGGTTCATCAAAGAGCGCCAGCGCTCCGGCATTGAACGCGCAAAGAAGGCTGGAGTCTATGCTGGCCGCAAGGCAACCATTGACGCTGATCAGGTGAGACGACTCAAGGCTGATGGCATCGGCGCGGCTGCCATTGCAAAGCAGCTAGGCATTGGCCGCGCCAGTGTCTACCGGCTGCTAGACTAACCATATCCCGCCACGGCCAAGGCCTGAGTCGAGCAATCGACTCGGGCTTTCTTTTGCCTCATAGTCCATCAAGGTTAAGACTTAAGGTTAACGAAGCCCTCCCGTTAAGACTCTGTTAACCATGACCCCCCCTAGGTATCGAATCCTAAATGACTTAGGGGCAGGGTGGGGTGTGGTCAACGCACTGTCAAGTTACTACTAAATAGCTTATTTATGGAATTTTTCCTCAGAAATCAGGGGCTCGCATGATGAGGCAATATTTTTCCTGATTTTTCAAGCCCCTACATGATGAGGAAATCAGTCGGGCCGTTCTATCTGTTGGCAGTTATGTAGACAGCAACAAACTCTTTGATGTTGCCGACGATGTGCGGTGTGATGGACGATGATGGATTATTGCCAGCTTGAAAGGCGATCCACTTGTTCCACAATTTCAGTGTTCCCGACCGTGGCGATGCGTCTGGAGACGGAGCAGACGCGAACGCCTCAACAGCATTGGCGTAAAATGATTCTGCATCTACATTCACCACACCGCTGTTACCATCACTCGTCGTCACAAACTCAACGGCGAGATTCAATGGATGCGTCAGGTTCGCATTTCGCTTGGCTAGCAACCTGTTGACGTTGTCGCAATCGACACAGGATGAGATTGGAATATTCGACTGCGCCGCGATCAGAGCGAACTCCTGCGCCACCAATTGGCAGGACGAAAGCTGCCAGTCGATTCCCTTCATCGGCTGACAGGTAAAGCTGATGCCCGACCATCCGATGAACTGCATCTTGTGAAATTCTGCGAGCCGCTGGCCATCTGTTCCTTCGGCCTTAGCAATTGATGGCGACGACACGGCCAGCGCAACATG
>NZ_JBGSOZ010000220.1:0-13782 GCF_041738905.1 Aestuariivirga sp. | reverse complement strand
TCGCCGGCGCCGATCTCGCCGAATCGCTGGCCCGTCACGGCGTCAAGGCCGAGACCCAAGGGTATCCGACCGATGGCATGGACGAGGGCCAGGCCCTGATGCGATGTGCGGAGGATTGCGGCGCCGGCCTCATCGTGATGGGCGCCTACGGACATTCGCGGCTGGCCGAGTTCATCTTCGGCGGCGCCACGCGCTTCGTGCTGACCCGCATGACCCGCCCGGTACTGATGTCGCATTGAGGGGACTGACCATGCTCACCAAGATCAGGCTTGAACTGGCGCGCGACCATGAACACCCCGCTGGGTCTCCCGCTGTGGGGTATGAGTTCGCAGCACCTCTCGACGCGAACGGCAAGATCAATCCGGAGGAGTGGCACAAGCGGCGCGAGAATTGCCGGGTGCGCCGCTTCCGGCCGGGCGAGGCCGACGACATCGGCCACCTGATCCGCAAGCCGGGCGGGTCCTGGGCCTTCCACTACGACATCGAGTCGGATGAGGAGGACGACGAGTCCGGTTACCGCTTCGGCGACCACGCATTCACGCTCGGCGAATACGTCTCGATCCGCGAGGACGATGAACTGAGGACGTTCCGGGTCGTGAGGGTGCAGCCCGTCTAGGTTGGGGCTTGCCTCACGGGCGCAGTCCCGCTACCCATCGCGCCCGAAATCCAAATAATGGGGCGCATGACATGGCGAGCTACAATCTGTTCCTGCTTCCGGGCGACGGCATCGGCCCGGAGGTCATGAAGGAAGTCGAGGCGATCATTGCGTGGATGAACGCGCAGGGGATCGCCCGCTTCGAGACCGACCGCGGGCTCGTCGGCGGCTGCGCATATGACGCTCATGGCCAGGCCATTTCCGAGGCCGACATGGCCAAGGCCATGGCCTCCGACGCCGTGCTGTTCGGCGCGGTCGGCGGGCCGAAGTGGGACAAGGTTCCCTACGATGTCCGTCCCGAAGCGGGCCTGCTGCGCCTGCGCAAGGACCTGGGCCTCTTCGCCAATCTCCGCCCCGCGATCTGCTATCCGGCCCTCGCCGATGCCTCGTCGCTCAAGCGCGAGGTGGTCGAAGGCCTCGACATCCTCATCGTGCGCGAGCTGACGGGCGGCGTCTATTTCGGCGAACCCAAGACCATCACCGATCTCGGCAATGGCCAGAAGCGCGGCATCGACACGCAGGTCTATGATACCTACGAGATCGAGCGCATCAGCCGGGTTGCCTTCGAACTCGCCCGCACGCGCAAGAAGAAGGTGTCGTCCGCCGAGAAGCGCAACGTGATGAAGACGGGCGTTCTGTGGAACGAAGTGGTCACCCGCATCCATGCGCAGGAATACCCGGACATCCAGATCGAGCATGTGCTGGCCGACAACTGCGCCATGCAGCTGGTGCGCTGGCCGAAGCAGTATGACGTGATCGTCACCGACAACCTGTTTGGCGACATTCTCTCGGACGTGGCGGCGATGCTCACCGGATCTCTCGGCATGCTGCCGTCCGCCTCGCTGGGCGCGCCCGACGAAAAGACCAAGCGCCGCAAATCGCTTTACGAGCCGGTGCATGGCTCGGCGCCGGACATTGCGGGGACCGGTGCCGCCAACCCGATCGCGATGATCGCATCCTTCGGCATGGCGCTGCGCTATTCGCTGGGGCTGGGGGAATGGGCCGACAAGCTTGACCAGGCGATTTCCGCGGTGCTTGCCAAGGGCATCCGCACCCGGGATATCGCGGGCAGCCAGCCGGCCAACGCGACCACCACCGAGATGGGCGCCGCGATCCTCAAGGAGCTTCAGGCGCTCGCCTGAGGCAATGCCTTCTGCGGCGGCGATCAGCCGCCGCAGAGTTCCTTGCGGACATCGGACAGCAGCTTGATCTGGCCCGTCACCGTGCCGGCAAGGCGGCCATCGCCCCGGCGCATCGGCAGGGTCTTGACGTGGATCGGCTGTCCATAGCTGGCGACGACCAGATTGATACGGTTCGAACAGATCGCGTTGCCGTTCTTCGTGCCCATCTTCTTGCCAAGCCGCTGGTTCAGGCCGGTGATGAGTTCACGGAGACGGGTCACGAGCTGGTCGACTTCCTCCTCGTTGCCCACCATGTCACGCGGCCAATACCCGGGCATGAGCATCGATACGTTCTTGTCGGTGTTCATCAGGATCCAGCTGATGCCCTCGACATAGTTGTCGATCAGGTTCTTGGCGCCCGGCATGATCGCCGTGCCACCTTCGAAATTGAATCCGGCGAAGTCCGGCTGGGCAGCCAGTTCCTTCACCAGCCGGGGGGACCGCTTCTCGTTCCAGCGCCGGATGTTGGGACGGAACCCGCCGACGGGCACATCCGCCGCCGCGAAAGACTGCGTGATCAGGTTGAAGGCGTGGACATTCTCCGGAATCTTGGCCTGTCGCGCATTCTGCGTGTCCTTGAGCTTGCCGTTCTTGCCGCGCAGCGGAATCCACACGAAGTTGTTCTTCTTGGTCTGCAGGCCGGGTTCCATGTATAGCATGAGGTTGTCGAGCGTGATGCCGACGCTGTTCATCACGCAGTATGTGCGCGGCAGCTGGTTGAGCCTGACCTTGTCGGAGCTGCGATCGTAACTGAACTCCTCCGTCGTCACGAGCTGCTCGCCCCAGACAAGCTTGCCACGCTTCTGCTCCTGGACGAGATCGAGGTTCCTGAAAACCCGCTTCAGTGCGTCGATCTGCATTTCCCTTGCATTGGCATACTTACCGGTCTTCCTGACGAATTCTTCCTGCGTCCTTGCGCACGCGTCCCGTGTGGCGGTACCGCCCTCAGGGGTGAAGAACTCTCCATCCAGTTCGATCTCCTCCGTTCCAGCGGAGACCTTCTTGTTCAGCGCGCATTGCTTGGGGCGGCCCGGCCAGTAGATCAGGGGGCCGGCCAGAAGGGTGTTGATATAGTACCCGTCGCTAAGGGCCCGTGCCTCGCGGATGTCTTTCAGCGCGGCAGGATTGCCTGCGGCATCTGCGACGTCCTCGATTTGCGTCGATATCTGCCAGAAAATCCGGAACTGGCCGGTCTCGGCCCCGGACGCACGGGCGGGTACGGGCTTCCCGGCTGCCTGCGAGATTTCACAGGCGTCGTCGGCCAGCGCAGGCGAGATGAATGCGGCGCAGCAGGCCGTGAGCGTCACGGTGAACGACAGCGCGGCGGTGCGAAGGGTGGAGGATATTGTCAAGGTTCGATCCAATCATTGACAGGATGACGTCGATGCCGTCGGATTGATTTATTGAGAGTGACCAAGAAAACAAGGCTTTTCTGGAGTTGCCGGGCTGCGGCGCGGCGATCCCATCAGGCTTGACATCATGCCACGTTGCGCTGCAATAACAACGGTTGGGGCGTCACAAATGGTACTCAAAGGAGTTCGGCATGGACGATACGGAGAAGGAAGCGAAAGCAAAGCGCAGGGAAGCAAAGCCCATGAACGCCCGCAGCCGTCTTCTGTATATCACCGCCCGCCTGCAGGAGATGTCCGAGGAGCGCGCGAAGCTTGTCGAGGAACGCAAGGCCCTCAAGGCCGACCGGAGAGCCGCAAAGGCTGCCGAGCAGCCCGAAACCGAATAGAATATCAACCAACATCCCATGTTCGCCTCGATGAGGGGCCTCTTCCGGCCCGGGCAATTGCTATGCCCGTGCGGAGATGTCATCGGTTTCAGAAACGGCGTTCCAGACAATCCATGCTCAGCTCAGGTATCTTGTGATTAGGCACTTCGGACTGTTCCGGGCCGGAGGGGCAAAGGGAGAGATCAATCTCCTTGAGCCCAACCGTGCCATTTCTTCCAATGACCTGGCGCTTCAGGGTGACGTCTGGCGGGCGACCGGCACCGATCCCTATATCGTCTATCGGCTCGATGAGGCGGCCCACGAGGGCGCCCTCCTGGTCGAGCTCGATATCGAAATCCTCGAAGGCCGCATCTATCCGCGGGTCTATTTTCATGGCCGGAGGGGCTTCACCCAGGCCGCATCGGAACTGATGCGCCGGACCGGGACCGGGCACTACAAGCTGTTCCTGTATCTGACCGGGCCCTGCAAGATGGTCCGGTTCGACCCGGCGGAATCCTCGTCTTGCGCGTTCCGGCTGCGGCAATTCATCGTGCGGCGCGTGCCGTCCCGGACATTTGCCGTGCGTGCCATGCGCGATGGCGCCAATGCGGGGGAGGAGCAGCCGAAGCTGCAACGGCTGATGAAGGCCATCCGCATGGTGGCAAAGACCGGTATTGCCTTCGAGGTGGTTGACGGTGGCCCGGCCGAGCGCCTGGGCGATGCGCGCTATGTCAAATGGATGAACTACTTCGACTACTCGGACCAGGAACGCCCGGCTATCGCTGCAAAGGTCGAGCGGCTGGCCCGGAAGCCCCTGATCTCGGTGGTGATGCCGGTCTACAACACGCCCGAGACGCTTCTCGACGAAGCCATCGAAAGCGTCGTGAACCAGATCTATCCGAACTGGGAACTGTGCATTGCCGACGATGCCTCGAGCGCAAGCTGGGTCAGGCCCGCGCTCGAGCGCTGGATGGCGCGCGACCCGCGCATCAAGGTCAATTTCCGCACGGTGAACGGCCATATCGCGGAGGCGACCAACTCGGCCTTCGAGCTGGTGAGCGGCGAGTATGTGGCGCTCCTCGACCATGACGATATCCTGCGTCCGCATGCGCTTGCGGAAGTGGCCTTCGCCCTCGACACCTATCCCGACGCCGAGCTGTTCTATTCCGACGAGGACAAGATCGAGGAAGACGGCAAGCGCCGCTTCGACCCGTTCTTCAAGCCGAAGTGGAACCCGGACCTGTTCCTCGGGCAGAACTACCTCAACCACCTGACGGTCCACCGCACGGCCAATATCCGCGCCGTTGGCGGGTGGCGGAAGGAATATTACGGAAGCCAGGATTACGATCTCAATCTTCGCATAGTGAAGATGATCGACACCGACAAGATCGTCCACATTCCGAAAATCCTCTATCACTGGCGCCTGACGGCGCAGTCCATGGCCCAGGACGAAGGCTCGAAGAGCTATGCTGTCGACAATGCCATCAAGGCCCTTCAGGATTTCATCGATGGCATCGATATCAAGGGCAAGGTCGAACAGATCCCCACCACCAACTGGTACCGGGTGCGCTACGATATTCCCGATCCGCCGCCACTGGTGTCGCTGATCATCCCGACCCGCAACGGATACGGCATTCTCAAGGCCTGCATCGACTCGATCAAGCAGCTGACGACCTATCCGAACTACGAGATTCTGATTGTCGACAATGGCAGCGACGATCAAGCCGTGCTGGACTATTTCCGCGAACTCGAGGAAGCGGGAACAGCCAGGGTGCTTCCCTACAATCACCCGTTCAACTTTTCCGCCATCAACAACTTCGGTGTCAGCCACGCCAGGGGCGAAGTGATCGGCATGATCAACAACGACATCACGGTCATCTCGCCGGACTGGCTGACCGAGATGGTGAGCCTCGCCATCAGGCCGGGCACGGGCTGCGTCGGCGCCAAGCTCTATTATCCCAACGACACGATCCAGCACGCGGGAGTGATCGTCGGCCTCGGCGGCGTTGCCGGCCACTCGCACAAGTATTTCGACCGCAAGTCGCGCGGCTACTTCGGCCGGCTGATGGTCGTGCAGAACGTCACCGCCGTCACGGCAGCATGCCTGCTCGTGAAGCGGTCGATCTATGACGAAGTGCGCGGGCTCGACGAGCAGAACCTCAAGGTCGCGTTCAACGACGTCGACTTCTGCATGAAGGTGGCCGCGGCCGGCTACAACAATTGCTTCACGCCATTCGCCGAACTCTATCACCACGAGTCGATCTCGCGCGGCACCGAGGACGATCCCGTCAAGCAGGCCCGCTTCAAGTCGGAAGTGATGTTCATGAAGGAAAAGTGGGGCGGCGCGCTTGTCGAGGATCCCCAGTATTCTCCCAACCTGACCCTCAAGTATGAAGACTATTCGATCAATGTGGACTAGGGCGCAACAAGCGGCAAATTGTGTGCGCGCCGGCCTTGTGGTCGCGGCGGCCGCTCCGTCGGCTCTATCCCGGACAATACCTTTGCGTTTCGCCGGATATTCCGCCGCCAGCATGATGGCCGGATGTCCGATTTCAGACAGGAGTTACTGATGCCCAAGTGTGTTCTGCATATCGGTATGCACAAGACCGGTACGACATCCATCCAGAACAGCCTGAAGGAACTGGATGACGCGGACTTCTACTATGCCCGTGTCGGCGGAACACCCAATCACAGCATCCCAGTATACTCCGTCTTTGCCAACGATCCCAAGCGTCACAAGTTGAACAAGACGCGCGCCAAGATGAAGAATTTCGTCCAGAGCGCGCGGCGTGACCTCAAGAACTCCATCGAAACCGCAAACGGCAGGACGCTGGTGATTTCGGGTGAGGGGCTGGTGAGGTGGAAGCGCGACGAAATCGCGAAGATGCAGAAATTCCTTGCCCGCAACGGTTATGACGACGTGGATGTCGTTGCCTATGTGCGGTCCCCGGCCGCGTTCCTGTCGAGCGCCACGCAGCAGAGGATAAAGGGCGGCAGCTTCAAGGCTTTCGAGGTCGAGAGGTCGGTTCCCGACTACCGCGGAAAATTCAAGAAGTTTGATGCCGCGTTCGGACGCGACAAGGTCCGGCTCTTCAAGTTCGACCCTGCGGCTTTCGTCAAGAATGACGTCGTGCTTGATTTCTGCAGCAAGGTGGGAATTCCCGAATCCAGCATCAACGTCATGCGGAAGAACGAGTCGATCACCAAGGTCGCCGCGCAGATCATCTATCAGTATTGCCAGATTTCGGAACAGGAAGGCCTCCCCCCTGTCCGGGGCGGCATGGGTGAAAAACTGTCCATTGCGCTCAATACGCTCGATGCCACCAAGTTCCGTCTTTCACCCGCCCTGGTGAAGCACATACTAGCAAAGCACGCCGGGGATACGGAATGGATGGAACAGCGGCTCGGCTGTTCGCTCGAAGAGGACCTTGGCGAGGAACGGCCCGACGACATCAAGTCGGTGGACGATTTGCTGTCGCCTGTTCCTGGGCTGTCGGACAAGCTCACGGAACTTCTGCGCAGGTACGACATCACCGTTCCGGATGATCACGATCTCAGCACATGGCGGCTTCTCGGCATGTTCATTGCTGCCGAACGCCTCCGGCAAAAGGAATCGGGTGAAAGCAGGAATGCCGGGAAAACGCGCGCTGGCGCCCAGCACGATGGCCAGCATGAAGGCAAGCCGGAGCGCGGCAAGGCGGCACAGCGTGACCTGCGGGAGGATCGCGACAGCGCTGAATCAACGCTGGTCATTGCCGCCCTGCCTGACGCAGCAGAGGCAGTCAAGCCGGCGCAGGTCATCAAGCCGCAAACACAACCCGTTTCGGCCGACGCACGCAAACCCGCCGCACCCGCTGGAAAGGACCGCCCGATGGCCGTAGTGGGCAAACCACGGCGCCCGCCGCTGACCGACTCGCCGCGTCCGATGATCAATGTCCGCAAGCAGCTGATGGTGCTGTGGTCGCCGAAGTCGGCCTGCACCACCTGCTATGTGTGGTTCAGCCATGTCTCCGGATTTCTGCCGCAGGTCCGGAAGTACGCGACCTGGCCGCACAAGCACCGGATGGACATCTTCGAGAAGTCGAAGCTCTACAATGAAAGTGTTGATAGCGATCTGTCGGGCATTCGTTCGGTCCGCATCATTCGCGATCCCTACAGCCGCGCGGTCAGCATCTACCGTCACGCGCTGCAAACCAGGTTCGCCGACACGGCGCTGGCCAAGTATCAATCCGGCAAGTGGTCGATCGACGAGGGCATGTCGTTCCAGCAATTCCTCGACTTCGTGGCGACCCTCGACATGAGCGCGGTCGATATCCACTTCCGGCCCCAGTATCACCCCTACGAGGCGCAGCACCAGCCCAGCCATATCGTCAATATCTCGAAGCAGGATCTTTTCGAAGGCCTCAACACCTTCGAGCGGGACGCGGGAATGCCGCTCACCGATTTCAAGGCGTTCAGCTGGCTGCATGACCTTGAAGGAAAGCGCAAGGCACAGCACGTGCCGCTTGTCGGAGACAATCTCGACAAGATGAACTTCAACCGCAAGATTGTCGCGGATGGACAGTTCCCCAGCTACAACCAGCTGCTGACGCCGGAGGCGAAGCAGAAGATCGAGGCAATTTACAACAAGGACTTCAGTGCCTATCGTGACTACCTGTGACATTAACCCGTTGACGGAATCGCAGCTCACCTGAGGCGCCGGCCGATGTCCCCGGTGGCTTTCCCCCGCAATCTCGTATCAGAAGAACAGTGCAAAACATGAGTCAGGACCTTCCAGCGGCGCTCGTGAACAAGGGATTGGCGGAAATCAACGCCCAGCCCTTTGGCGACCAGGCAACACTTGCGGTCGTGGGACTCACCCGCAGCGGCACGTCGATGCTGTCCGCACTCCTGAAGACCTTTGGAATCCACATGGGCGAAGTCGTTGACAGCGCCGTCTACGAGGATGTCGAGGTTGCCAAGTTCATCGATGCAAAGGACTTCGCGGGCCTCAAGGCCTTCATCGCCAAGCGCAATGCCGAGCACGCGGTGTGGGGTTTCAAGCGGCCTAACGCCTACAAGGTGTTGAAGCAGCTCACGCCGATGATGCGCAAGCCGCGGATCATCGTGACATTCCGTGACGTTCTGGCCATCGCCATGCGCAATCATGTGTCGATGCAGATGGATGTCCTTTCCGCATTGCCTCGCTACGCCGATGAATACCAGGAGCTGATCCGGAACATCGCACCGCTGAAATGCCCGATGCTTCTGGTCAGCTACGAGAAGTTCATCCAGTTTCCGGAAGAATCGATTGTGCGCACTGCACGCTTCGCCGGCATCGAGCCGACGGCCGAGATGATCGCCAAGGGCATGGACACCGTGAAGAACGGCCCCGAGGCTTATCTCAAGGCCTCGCGCCTGCGCTACACCGGGCATGTCGACAGGATCGTGAACGGCAAGCTGAGAGGCTGGGCGATGGTCATCGACCAGCCGAAGCTCAAGGCCAACGTGCAGCTCAAGGTGAATGGCCAGGTGGCGGCAAGCGCTGTCGCGAATGTGCGCCGGAAGGATCTGGTCGATGCGGGCATCGGGGATGGCCACCATGGATTCGAGATCGATATCGACAACTCGATGAGCCGCGACAATGTCATCGAGGTGACTGCCGGCAACTCCAGCACAGTGCTTCCCAACAGCGGCAAGAAGGCGATCGCCTACGGGCTTGTCTGACAGGAACAGGCGGTGTCCCGATGGCCCTGAAGCAGGATGCCTCGACAGCCGGCCTGCCACGGGTCGCCGTGATCGCCGCCTTTCACGAGGCGGGCCGTGACCTAGTGGAGCGCCAGGTGGACTCGCTTCTCCGGCAACAAGGCGTCGCCCTCCGGCTGATCGGCGTTCTCGATGGTGCGAAGACCGCACAAGACCGCGAACTCACCGGCTACCTCGAGCGCTCGGGGTTCATCCTTATCAGGAATGACACGCCGCTGGGAGCCGGCGCCGCGTTTGCCAGAGGTCTTGCATTCGCCATCGAGACCAGCGAGGGCGAGGAGTGGTTCTCATATTGCGACCAGGACGATGTGTGGCATGCCGGCAAGCTCGCGCGTTCGCTGGCCTGCCTGCAGGAGACATCGGCGCAGCTCGTCCATTGTGATGCACGGGTGATCGACGAGGAAGGCCGTGTCATCGCGCCTTCCCTTCACCGCTACGAGCGGCGCCAGGAACCCGAGGACCTGCACCAGCACCTGCTTCTCAATGCGGTCACGGGAATGACGTCGCTGTTCACGGCCCAGACGGCGCGCCTTGCCGTGCGGCTCATCGAGGCGAACACGACCAGCATCCTGCACGATCATGTTACGGCGGCGGCGGCCGCCAGCCTCGGCCGGGTGGAGTTCCTGCCGGAGCCGCTTGTCGACTACATCCAGCATGACCGGAACCAGGTCGGTGCAAACGCCTATGATCCTTCCGCGCGGCGGCGGTCCTTCGGACTGAGGCATCTGCGGGCCTATCGCGCGAAATCCTGCCGCATGTTCGAGGAGCGCCGGGCTGTCGCGGCGGCTCTCGCACGGGAGGGAGCGTTGCCGCAACCGCTTGCAACGATGTTCGTCATTCAACGCACCGGACTTGCCCGTCTGGCCGCCACCTACATCCGCGCAATCGCACGGCTGCTCGCGCATGGACAGCGGCGCAGGGCAATGCTCTGCATACGGATGATGGATGCGGCAATCATGATGTGGTTCACCCGCAGTTGACCGGATACGATGCAGATGAAACAAAATTAGCCATGTGCCGGGCGCGAGGCTGAAAAATTTCATTCAGCTCGCAGTAAACTCTTGTGACCGCAATGGGTCCCGTGTTTATAATCCACCGGGGCGCGAACAGGTGAGATGTTATGGCGAAATTTCTGGGCAAGTCGACGTTCAAGTCGGGTGTGCCGGACGAGCAAGGCTCGTCTCCGGGCACAGTGCCGCACGGGTCGGGGTATATCCCGCCTCATGCGCTGATGAAGAAATTGATACGGCGTGAGAAGACGGCTTCAGGCGACGAGATGGTGACCATGCCACTCGTTGCATTCCGGAAGCTTCTTGAAGCCGCGGTCTCGGGTCTCTTCGACGAGAGGCATTATCTTGAGCGCTATGGCGACATTCGCGAGGCCGTGAATGCAGGGCGCATCCATTCGGGCCTCGACCACTTCGTCAACGATGGTTATCTCGAGGGCCGCCCGGCTCTGACCCATGCCGTCGACGAGGAATGGTATGTCAGTACCTATCCGGACGTGGCGCTTGCCATCAAGTCGGGCAAGGTTCGCAATGCGGCCCATCACTTCGAGGTCTTCGGCTACACCGAAGGCCGCGTGCCCAACAAGATCACCCAGAAGATCGTCGCCGAGTGGCGCGAGCTTGAGAAGAACGCCAAGCCCTGATCTTTTCGCTCAATCGGCCCGAATGATGACGAAGGCGCCGTTTCTTACCGGCGCCTTCTGCTTTGATTCATGTGAAGAGCGGGGAATCTGCCATGGAGGCAGAGCTCCCATGGCTGCTGCCTCAGGCTGCGCTTGCTGTCTTCAGATAGCGGTCGCGCTCGGCTGACCACAGGTCGCCATAGTCGACGTCGACGTGGTTGTCGAACCATGGTCCGCCATTGGTGTAGTGAATTGCAGCCGGTGTCGCGGCGGGCTTGGGATATTCGCCGACAAGGAAGTTCCACTTGAGATCGAGCGCTCCGATGGCAGAGTCATCGGCCCATGTGAAGCGATGCAGGTAGGCGGGCTCGGCACTGTTGACCAGCGACGGGGTCAGTGCCTTCACCGCAGGATGCGCGCCATTGAAGGCGATGAAGGACGACCAGTTCTTGCGCGGGTAGACGTGCTGGGCCTTGCCATCCATCTTGATGGCGAGCGCGGGCGTGTAGTCATGCTGAACGACGCAGATGGCCTTCGACGGATCGAGGCTCTTCTCCAGTTCCCGGATATCGGCCGTGTAGAGAAAGTCGCAGTCGGTGAAGATGCTCCAGCCATCATAGGCGGCGAGAAACGGCGTCAGAAACCGGGTGATCGAGAACTCGGTCGAAGCCTTGGCATCGACAGGCCTCGAATAGAGGCCCAGTTCGCGCAAGGTGGTCTGACGAAGCGGGTAGACCGGCAGGCCGGGTGCCGAATGCCGCAGAAGGGAGTGGCGGCAAACCTGCCAGGCAATGTCCTCACGACTGTCGTAACCCACATAGACTTTCATGCGTCTTCATCCTCACTCAGCTGTATGCCCCGGGAAATTCTAGCCGGGGTCTTGTTGCAGTGCACGCACAATCTTCGGGTCCACGACGATCCGTGGGCCGATTCCTGTATCTCCCTTGGGTCATGTCCGGCGATCAGGCATGTTCCCGGATGACCGCCACGATCAGCGACAGGACAAAGTAGGCCATGACGAGAAGAATGGCCGCCGTGCCGATATTGTAGGTCCGGTCCGGAAACAGAGACGCATCTGCCACCGAGGGCGTGGTGACGATGATGAGGTACTTGAGGCGCTGGGCGGCTTCGACGCGCACGCGCTCCAACTGCGTCAGATTCGACTTGTAGATCGTTTCGACAAACTCGAGGTTGAACTGGATCTCTCCGAACTTCGCGGCCAGCTCGCTCACGGCCGAACCGCCCGTGCCGATAGACAGCTTGTCCTTTTCCTGCACGATCTGCCGCTTGAGGGTGTCTATTTCGGCGCGCAGGCCTTGCACGACAGGCGAGTTCTCGTTCAGCTCCCGCCGCTTCACTTCGAGGTCTCCCTGCTTCGTCAGGAGTTGCGCGTTCAGCACGCCGATACTGGCATTGATCATCTGCGCTTCGGCATCGGTGGTCAGAAGGCCGTGTTCACGCTGGAACTGCAGGAGGGCGCCCTTGGCCTCGCGCAGGCGCGTCTCCGACATCTTGAGCTGGTTCTCGAAGAACTTCGTCTGCTCGAGCGTGACGCGCGAGTTGAGATTGTCCACGAACTTCTGGCTTCTGGTCAGTATGGTGTTCACGATCTTCTGCGCATACTCGCGCGAGAAGGCCTCGACGTGGATGTTGATCAGATGCGAGGTCGTGTCGTACTCCACGACGATGTAGCTCTCGAGGTAACTGTGGAAGTCCTCCAGCGAAGCCTCGGCCGGGAGCCGCGACAGCCAGTCGATTCCCGGTTCTGAATAGTGCTGGCGCAATTGCAGTTCGGATTCGAGCGTCTGCAGCATGTCGAGGGAGGTGATGAAGGTGACGAGCGTCAGTGCATCCTTGTCATCGCCCGTGGTGGGCAGTCCGATGACGGACAGGTCCAGCGACGGCGCCGAATTGTTGTCCTCGGCAATCGAGATCGTCGAGTCACTGTGAAACCTGTCGGTCGCGATGCGAAGCTGATAGTAGGAAAATGCTGCGAGCGGCAGCACGAACAACAAGATGAACAGGACTGTCCGGTAGCCAATTTTCATGTGAGATCAATTCCAGTTCATCTGTCTTGACTGCCTCGGCCACCGGCTGGCTGGCCGAAAGCCGTTTGAATGCCGGCGCTACCCTCGGCGGCGTCATCGCCGGGCGCGGGCGACAATGCGCCTTCGAGAAGCTTGCGGGCTTCGGCTGCTTCCGCGGCGGCTGTCTCCTGCGCGGCCGATATCAGCATCATGCGCGCTTCGGTGCGAGCCGAGTCATCGTTTGGCCCGGCTTCGAGATGCTGCAGCAACATGCGCGCGGCGCGCGACGCCTTGATCTGCGCCCGGTCCTGGCGGAGCAGGGCACGCCTGACAATCTCGCTTGCCGTGCCGCCGGCCGCATTGCCATCCTGGTGTTCAGCTTCGTCAAGGAGGTGCGTCCGGTCGCCGATCAACCGTGTGAGGCCCGACATGGCGCGCAACGCGGGCGGGGCTGGCTGTGTTTCCGCGCCCGATGATGCCATCGCGGGCATAACCGGCTCGGGCATTTTGTCTGCCGTCAACGCCACCTCGGGATTGTCCGGCTCTGGCGATCCTGGGCGGGCTTCGAGCCGCTGCCGCCGCTTCTCCGCGATTGCAGCCAGGCGGGCCCGCCTCGCCTCCAGCGTATTGACAGCCGGCGCGGGATCCTCGGGTCCAGCGGCAGCACCTTCGCCGGAAGAAACATCGCGGCCCTGTTCGCGGCGGAGGCGTCGCCTTTCCTCCGCTGCGGCCTGTCTCGCCCTCCGGGCTTCTTCTGCAGCGGTCTCCGTACTGGCCTCTTCCCCGGCTGCGGCGGCCTCGGCCAGACGGGCGGCGTCGGCGTCGCG
>NZ_JBGSOZ010000213.1:0-16581 GCF_041738905.1 Aestuariivirga sp. | reverse complement strand
GCATGCCGAGAAGCCCGCCGCCGCCGCCCGCGCCATCGGCGCCATGCGCCTTCGCAAGGTCGATCGCGCCGGGCAGCTTGTCGAACAGTTCTGCCACCTTGTTCTGGTTACCCTGCGTGTGGATAAGATTGAGAACGATTCCAAGGGCATGGGTCGCCTTTTCTGGTGCCAGGCCCGTCGCCATCACAATTCGATCAATGAGGTCTTGCATCTGTCATCCTGCTGGGCAATTGCGTGTCGACTCTCTTTATAGCAAGTTGAGCAGCCAAGAAGACCACTTTCCGGGGAACACGATTCATGTCCGACACGTCCATCTTCATCGGCAAGAGCACGAAGCGCGAGGAATTGTTCCTCGGCATGGCGAATCGCCATGGCCTCGTCACCGGCGCCACCGGCACCGGCAAGACGGTCACGCTTCAGATCATGGCCGAGGGATTCACCAATGCCGGCGTGCCGGTCTTCGCCGCCGACGTGAAGGGTGACCTTTCGGGCATCTGCATGGAAGGAGAGCCCAAGGACTTCCTCATCGAACGCGCCAAGACCATCGGCTTCGACGACTACGGCTTCGAGGCAACGCCCACCATCTTCTGGGATGTCTTCGGCGAGCAGGGCCACCCGATCCGCACCACCATCACCGAGATGGGCCCCCTCATGCTGTCGCGCCTCATGGGCCTGTCGGACGCGCAGGAAGGTGCCCTCAACATCGCCTTCAAGATTGCCGACCAGGAAGGCCTGGCACTGCTCGACCTGAAGGACCTTCGCGCCCTGCTGATGGACCTCGGCGAGCGTGGCCGCGAATTGATGACCGAATATGGCAACGTCACCGCGCCGACGATCGGCGCCATCCAGCGCCGCCTCGTGGTGCTTGAGGAGCAAGGCGGCGACAAGTTCTTCGGCGAGCCGGCGCTCGACATAAAGGACTTCATGCGCACGACCGTCAACGGCAAGGGCTACATGAACGTGCTGGCCGCCGACAAGCTCATCAACTCGCCGCAGCTCTACGCCACCTTCCTGCTGTGGATGATGTCGGAGCTTTTCGAGACGATGCCGGAAGCGGGTGACCCCGAGAAGCCGAAGATGGTGTTCTTCTTCGATGAGGCGCATCTCCTCTTCGATGAAGCGCCTCCCGGTCTGTTGCAGAAGATCGAGCAGACGGTGAAGCTCATCCGCTCCAAGGGTGTCGGCATCTATTTCGTCACGCAGAACCCGCTCGATATTCCTGAAAGCGTTCTGGCGCAGATGGGCAACCGCGTGCAGCACGCGCTTCGCGCCTATACGCCGCGCGAACAGAAGGCCGTTCAGACGGCAGCCTCCACCTTCAGGCCCAATCCGGCCTTCAAGACGGAGGAGGTGATCACGCAACTCGGCAAGGGTGAGGCACTTGTGTCAGTGCTCGATCCCAAGGGCGTTCCGACCATGGTGGAGCGCACGATGGTGCGCCCACCCTCCAGCAGGCTTGGAACTATCACGCCCGAAGAGCGCCAGAAGATCGTCAGGAACTCTCCGGTCTATGGCAGCTACGAGCAGACCGAGGACCGTGAGTCGGCCTACGAGCTGCTGCAGAAAAAGGTGGCCGCGCGCGAGGCGGCCAAGCAGGAGGCCATCGCCCAGAAGGAAGCCGAGAAGCAGGCCAAGATCGATGCGAAGGAGGCCGCGAAGGAGACCATGACCGACCGCATCATGAAGAACGTGGCGAGCTCCGTTGGCCGCCAGCTTGGGTCTTCGGTGGGCCGCTCCATCAGCTCGGCCATCGTGCGCGGCATCCTGGGGGGCTTTACCAGGCGCTGACCTGCCTCACGGCATTGTGTGGCCTTGTGTAGGGATCAAAACCGCCGCGGCAGGTATTAAGTGCGCAAGGAGTCATCATCATGCGCAAACTTTTCCATGCCGTCTCGCTGGCCGCCGTCCTCACCGCCGCAGTGTCGGCAGCACCTGCCATGGCCGACACCGCCATCTTCGCCGGCGGCTGTTTCTGGTGCGTGGAATCCGACATGGACCACGTGAAGGGGGTGACGGATACCATCTCAGGCTATGCCGGTGGCACCACGCCTGCGCCGACCTACAAGAGCCACGAAGGCTATACCGAGGCAGTGAAGGTGGAATTCGATCCTGCCATCATCAGCTACGAGGCGCTCACAGCTCACTTCCTTCGCACCATCGACGTGACCGACGGCGGCGGCCAGTTCTGTGACCGGGGTGACAGCTACATCCCGGCGCTGTTCCCTGTCAGCGCTGAACAGAAGGCAGCCGCGACCCGTGCGCTTGATGCTGCAGCGGCAGACCTGAAGCAGCCTGTGGCGGTGAAGCTTGGCGACAATCCGTCGTTCTTTCCCGCCGAGGAGTATCACCAGAATTACTATCAGGGCGATGGCCGGGTACTCACCCGCTTCGGCTTGATCAGGCAGTCCGAGGCCTACAAGCGTTACCGCGAAGGGTGCGGCCGCGATGCGCGGGTGAAAGACGTGTGGGGCGATGCTGCCTTCTCCTACCCGCTCGGCGAAGGCAAGGGATCCTGACGGAGGCCGGCCGAGATCAGATGATCTCGTCTTCGTCGAAGAGAGCGACAGCCATATCGGATTGCGAGCGAATCGAGGCCAGTGGTTTTGCCCTGGCGATGTGAAACAGCGCGTCACCACGATTGACGATAGGAAGATTGGTGCGCCCGACGATGATGCCATCGTCATCCGCCACCACGGGAATGGAATTGGCGCCGAGCGGATCGGCGACGACCCCGATCACCTCGCGGCGGCCCACGCGGTCGCCGGTCCGGCGCATGGTGTGGAGGATGCCGCCTTCAGGTGCCCTGACCCAACTGCTGCTGTCAGAGAATACCGTGTCCGGCACGGCTTTGCGCGGGACCGGCTCGATCATGCCGAAATAAGACATCACGCGGAGGCAGCCCTTCACGCCGGCATCAATTGCCAACTCATCGAAGCGAAGCGCTTCGCCGCCCTCATAGAGCAGGACTTTCACTCCCGCTTCACCCGCACTCAAGCGCAGCGATTTTTCGCGCAGCTTGGAAATCAGGATCACCGGCGGCGCAAACGCCTCCGCCATGCGCAGCAGTTCCGGCTCATCGGGTACCAGCCGAACCTGCGGCAGGTTGGTGCGATGAAGTGCGGCCGTGTGGAAATCGATGCCATACTGGCTCCGCAAAACCACTTCGCGAAAGAAGAGATCGGCCACGAGGCTCGCCAGAGAGCCGCGGTCTGAACCCGGAAAGGAGCGATTGAGGTCACGCCGGTCCGGCATGTAGCGTGTATGATTGAGAAAGCCGAAGCTGTTGACGATGGGCACCGCCAGCACCGTGCCCCTGAGCTTGTGGAGCGAGGGATGCACCAGAATGCGGCGGATGATCTCGACGCCCTGGATCTCGTCGCCATGAATGGCGCCCGCGAGGAAGATGACGGGTCCGGCCTCCGCGCCATGGACGATCTGGACGGGAATCGTCACGCGCGTGTGGTTTGATAGCGCGCTGACGGGCAGGTCCACGACCGCCCGCGAACCGCGTGCGATCTCGTGCTCGCCGATGATGAAGGCGCTCACCCCTTGCCCTTCGTGCGAGTGCGCCCCGGTTCCGCATTGCGCTCCGCAAAGCGGATGATGGCCAGCGCCACATCGACGCCCGTGGCCTTTTCGATGCCTTCGAGACCCGGCGATGAATTGACTTCCATTACCACCGGGCCATGTGCCGAACGCAGCATGTCGACGCCGGCAACGTTCAACCCCATCGAGCGCGCCGCCTTCAGCGCGGTCGTTTTCTCGATCGGTGTAAGTTCGATTTCGTTGGCCGATCCGCCGCGATGCAGGTTGGAGCGGAAGTCGTCCTTCGCGCCCTTGCGTTCCATGGTGGCGATGAGCTTCCGCCCGACGACGAAAGCGCGGATGTCGCGGCCTTCCGCCTCCTTGATGAACTCCTGAACCAGGATCGCCACGTCGGCGCCATGGAAGGCCTCGATCACCGATTTTGCCGACTTGTGCGTCTCGCTCAGCACCACGCCGATGCCTTGCGTGCCTTCGAGCAGCTTGATGACCACGGGTGCGCCGCCGACGATGCCCAGAAGATCGTCGGTGCGCTTCGAATCATGCGCGAAGGCGGTGACGGGAAGGCCCACGCCGTCGCGCGCCAGAAGCTGCAACGACCTGAGCTTGTCGCGCGAGCGACCAATAGCGACCGATTCGTTGACCGGATAGACGCCCATCATCTCGAACTGCCGCAGCACCGCCAGGCCGTAGAACGTGTGCGATGCTCCGATCCTGGGGATCACTGCGTCAAAACCTTCGAGCTTCTCGCCCTGATAGCGCAGCTCCGGCTTCTTCGACGTGATGTTCATGTAGCATTTGAGATAGTCGATGGGCACCATCTGGTGCCCGCGCTTCGTGGCGGTTTCGATCAGGCGCTGGTGTGAATAGAGCTTGGGATTGCGGGTCAGCAGCGCGATCTTCATGATGCCTTGCGTTTCCTGGCGGACAGAATGTTGGTCTTTGCGGGGTGAACGAGAAAACCGGCCCCGAGGCTCGCACGCCCCAGCAGCATGGCAACGCCCATGTCGGTGCGGTTGGTGAGCGTCACCTCGATGGTGAGGCGCTTGCGGCCGATCTTCACTTCGGTTTCGACGACGGCGCGGGTCTCGGAGTGGCCGCTGGAACTCTTCACCACGCGCATGCCCTTGAGCGGCAATACGCAATGATGGTTCCGCCCCTTCATCGGCACCACGAAGGTGACCCGGTCATTGACCTGCAGGATGTCGGTCGCATGAAGAGCGGCTGAACGGGCACCTGTGTCGATCTTGGCAGTGAAGGTCCCCACGCCCAATTTCGGCAGGCTCACCTTCTCTCGCCAGCCGATCAGGATCGGCTGGTCACCCTTGTCTGTCTTCTGGCGCGCACGCAGCATGGCACCAAGACTAGTAAGCCTTGAGGTTCAGCGAAAGCCCTATCCTTCGAGCTTGATGGTTTCGCTGATTTCGATGCCGAAACCCGACAGCCCGACATAATGACGGTTCGAGGATGACAAGAGACGGATGGAGGTGACGTTGAGATCGCGCAGGATCTGGGCGCCGAGGCCCACGTCGCGCCAGGCCTGTTCACGCTGCTTGGCGCTGCCTGACTTTTCGGTGGCGAGCTGGCCCGCCGGCACGCCCGCAGCACCTTCCTGCAGATAGACGAGGATGCCTGCACCCTCGCGCTTGAAGATGTCGAACACCTTGCTGAGCGTGGCGCGCGTGCCGAACACGTCTTCCAGCACGTTCTCGCGATGGAGGCGCACAGGGATGTTCTTTCCCGAGGTGACATTGCCAAACACCAGAGCCAGCTGTTCCACCTGGTCGAAGGGCGTTACATAGGAATAGCCCTTGGCTGTGCCGATGGCGGTTTCGACATCGAACTGCGCTGTCTGTTCGACCAGCCGCTCGCGGCGCTGTCGATAGGCGATGAGGTCGGCGACCGAGATGATCTTCTGTCCATGCTCACGCGCAAAGGCCAGAACCTCCGGCCCACGCTTCACGCTGCCGTCGTCATTGACGAGTTCGCAGATCACGCCCACCGGCGGGAGGCCCGCGAGCTTGACGAGATCGACGGCGGCCTCGGTATGGCCCGAGCGCATCAGGACGCCGCCAGACTTCGCAACGAGCGGGAACATGTGTCCGGGCCGCACGAAATCCTCTGCCGCCACATTGCGGTTGGCCAGCGCATGCGCCGTCGCGGTGCGCTCTCTTGCAGAGATGCCGGTGGTGAGGCCATCCTTGTAGTCGATAGAAACAGTGAAGGCCGTGCCCATCGGTGCATTGTTCAGCGCTACCATGGGATCGAGCCTCAGCCGCTTTGCATCTTCCGCCGTGATCGGCAGGCAGACGATGCCGGTGCCGTGGCGCACCATGAGCGCCATCTGCTCAGGCGTGATCTTGGCGGCAGCGGCGATGAGATCGCCTTCGTTCTCGCGGTCATCGTCATCGACCACGACAACCATTTCCCCGTCGGCAATGGCCTTGATGGCGTCCTCGACGGTGTCGAGTTTCTGTTCCTTCGGCATGTCCTGATCTCCAAAATCCTCGGGCCGCACCTTGTTTCCAGTGGCGGCAGCAATCTTCTTGGCAAGTTCCAGCGATGGCACGGCGCCACTCACGATCTGCGACACGCGTCCCTGGGTTATTCCAAGGCGCCGCGCGAGCTCGGATTGCGATGTCCCGCTATTAATGAGCCATTCGGCAAGTTTCATGGTCGATTATTAGCACTGCTAATAGACCCTTGCAATGCCTGGAGCGCTGCCAGCAGCCCTGCGATTTTGGTACCAGGCCGATTCGCCGTTGCAGCGAAACTCGAAATTACCGGCGCAATTCGCAGTTGCCGAAATCGATGGCTGCTATGCCGCCCAGAGACAGAAGCGATGTCGTCAGGCTGCCCGTGTTCCGATTGAGGAATATAGTCCGTGGTGATGTCTCGCGGGCGCCAGGAGCGACGCCGGTTATGACTGTTTCCTGAATTGAAAAGGTCATGGGTTCGGAGATGCACTTGTCATCGGAATAGCGCGATGGACAATAGCGATAGCTGTTCGTGCCAAGGTCTATGATCATCCGCTCATTTTTCACTGTATTGTTGCAGCGTGATGGAAAGCAGAGATTTCCGCGATCAATGACGCAGTTGATCACTTCAGCCCTGACCGCACTTGCTGCACCTGACAGGCATATGAAAACGAAGGCCATACAAAGAGACTTGTTCATTTAAACGCGCTGTTGCCATCCCATGATGTTCGGAATGAACATTATTCACCATTTTTCCCATTTTCACAAAGGGTGAAGGTCTGCCGGCCGCAATAGGCGGTACGTCAGGCCGGGATAAATCTCAACTGCCCCAGGTGCGTTCCAGAACCTTCATCCAGTTTTCGGACGCGAGCTTGTTCACGAGTTCCTGGCCGTATCCATGCGCCGTCATGGCGCTGGTGAGATTGGTCAGTCCCGTTACGTCACCGATCTGGGCGGGGATGCGCGCGCCATCAAAATCGGAGCCGAGGCCCACATGGTCCTCGCCCGCATGCTTCATCAGGTGATCGAGGTGGCGCATCATCGTGTCGAGGCCGTTCTCGCTCATCCACTTGCCGTCGGCGCGCAGGAAGCCATTGGCGAAGTTGAGGCCGATCATGCCGCCCGACTTGCCGATGGCTTTGATCTGGTCATCGGTGAGGTTGCGCGATGATGCACAGAGCGCGTGAGCGTTGGAGTGGGTGGCGACCAGAGGTGCGGTGCTGATCTCCGCCACATCCCAGAAGCCCTTTTCGTTCAGGTGCGAGAGGTCGACCATGATGTTGAGCGCGTTGCAGCGGCGGATGAGCGCCTTGCCGGCCTCGGTGAGGCCAGGGCCGGTATCGCCGGAGGAAGGAAAGCGGAACGGCACGCCATGCCCGAAGATATTGTCACGGCTCCAGACAGGACCCAGCGAGCGCAGGCCCGCCTGGTGCAGCACATCCAGCGCCTTGAGGTCCGCATCGATCGCCTCGACGCCCTCAATGTGGAAGATGGCGGCCACTTGGCCCGCAGCTATTGCGGTCCTGATCTCGGCCGCCGTACGGCACACCTTGAACTTGTCCCCGGAGGCCTGCTCGATGCGGAACAGCAGGGAGGCCATGCCGATGGTTGTTGCAAGGGCCGCAAGCTGCGCCACCTGGTTGGCGGGCGGCGGATTGGCCTCCTCGTCGTCGGTCCAGTCCTTGTCTTCGGGGCTCGGCACGAAGATGGCGAAGAAGCCGCCGGCAAAGTCACCCTTGATCATGCGCGGGAGGTCGAGATGACCTTCGCCGTCGCCTTTCACGAAGGCTTCGACGGGATCGCCCGCCTTCTTGAGCCAGAGGCGAAGCAGCACGTCGTTGTGTCCGTCAAAGACTGGAACCAAGATCTGATATCCTTCGGCTTGAAACGGGTTTCGGCAAGATTTTCGCTGACTTGCGCGGCGTGATCGCGAAAACGGCCGGGACGAGGCCCGGCCGCTCCATGACGTGATCGGCCGGGCCGTCAGGCCTTGGAATACATCTCTTCGACGTATTCCCAGTTCACGAGGTTGTCGACGAAGGCCTCGAGATACTTCTGACGGAGGTTGCGGTAGTCGATGTAATAGCTGTGTTCCCACACGTCGCAGCCGAGGATGGGCGAGGCGCCGTGCATCAGGGGGTTCTCGCCGTTCGGCGTCTTCGTGATGGCGAGCTTGCCGTCCTTGACAGCGATCCAGCACCAGCCGGAGCCGAACTGCGTGAGGCCGGCCTGCACGAAGTCGGCGCGCATCTTGTCAAAGCCGCCGAGGTCGCTGTCGATGGCGGCCTGCAGCTTGGCGGGGATCTTCTTGCCGCCGCCATTGGGCTTCATCCACGACCAGAAATGGATGTGGTTGTAGTGCTGGCCCACGTTGTTGATGAGCGGCGCGGACTTGTCGGCGAAGGCCTTCTTGCAGATCTCCTCGATCGAGAGCGAGGCAAGCGGCGAATCCTTCAGCGCATTGTTGCCGTTGGTCACATAGGCCATGTGATGCTTGTCGTGGTGGAACTCGAGGGTTTCCTTCGACATGTAGGGGGCAAGTGCGTCATAAGCATAGGGAAGGGCGGGCAGTTCGAGAGCCATGTTCGTTCCTCCTTGAAATGGAAGCCTTATCTAGTCGCTGACGCTTGATCGTGCAAGGAACCTCGCTAGGATCGGGGTTAGAGGAGAAAACATGACAAAACCCGCCATCATCCCATTTGACCCCGCAACTCCCATGGAACCTTGGGACGACTTTGCCGAAGCCGACGTCGTTTCGGGGAGCCGCAAGCAGAACGGGCGCGTCCTGTTCGAAGACAAGGCACGGGGGCTTTCCGCCGGCATCTGGGAACAGGGCGCGAACGAAAGCCGCTGGATGGACTATCCGGTGAACGAGTTCATGACCGTTCTGGAAGGTGAGATTGTCATCGTCGAGGAGGATCGCACGCTCTCCGTCAAGGCGGGCGAGAGCTTCATCATCCCCAAGGGCCTGCGCTGCCGCTGGACCCAGCCATCCCATGTGAAGAAGTTCTTCGTCATCCATGAAGATGCCTCCGGCCTTGCGAACAAGGGCCCGCTCCATGCGATGAAGATCGATCCGAAGGTGACGCTCGCGCCGTCGACCCCGCCTGCAGCAGCCATGCTCCTGTCGCCGGTGCCCACCCAGCACGGCCATGATTACTTCACCGATGCCACGGGCCAGCTGAACATCGGCGTGTGGGACACGACTGGCTACACCCGCAAGCTCATCGATTTCCCCCGCCACGAATTGATGCACCTGCTCGAAGGCTCCGTCATCATGGACGATGGCGCGGGCACGGTTCAGACCTTCAAGGCGGGCGACACCTTCTTCGTGCCGATGGGCACGCCCAACAGCTGGAAGTCGGAAGACTACCTCCGCAAGATCTTCGTGATCTTCCAGTCCAAGGCCTAAAGCGTATAGGCCGTGTAGTCCCGATTGAGCGCCGGCATGGGGCAGATCTGCATGCGGCGCTCAGCCGGTTCCATCACGATCATCGCGACGGTGGCCCCAAGATTGCCATCGCTCTCGGTGAGGGGCGGGCGGCAGACGGCATAGGGCGTTCCGAAATCGTCGAAGAGGGCGCGCTTCACGTCGTCGAGCCCCGGCCGTTCCGGGAGAAGGTCCATCACGCGGCGGTCGCGGTAGAGGCTGTCGGGCACCGAGGCGAGGCCGGTGTCCTTGAGTTTCGACAATGCGATTGGACTGAGCCAGTGATTGGCGTGGACGATGCGGCCACGCTCCGCGTGAAGCGGAAAGGCCTCGTCCGGCGCGCATTCGAGATCGACCGCGAAGCCTTCAGCCGTCGACAGGATCATGTTGTTGGAGCATGCCTTGGGCGTTCCAACCACGGCCTCGATGGCGGGCGCGAAATGCTGCTGCTCCAACACCTTGCGGCGGATCAGCGGCAGCGGCACGCCTGATTGGGCAAAGTCGCGGTCGCTTTCGAGATAATTGGCCGTGATGGCGATGCCCGCCGCATTCAAGCCGGAGCGTGCGAGGCCACCGGCTTCGGTGAATGTCAGGATGTCGGGGCCATCATCGCGTCGGATGCGCAGCACGACGGCCGTCTCGGCGCAGGCCGCGAGCCAGTCCCAGTTCTGTGCGTGGATGATCTGGCCCGTCGCGGAATGCGTGGGAAGGATCACGATGCCGGTGCAACCGTCCTTCACCGGTTCCTGCTTGCGGGCCAGCGCCACGATCTCGGTGCGGGCATTGACCAGCACGATATCGTCGAGCGAGCAGCCAGAGCCATCGGCGATGCCCTCCATCTCCTCCACATACTGCGCGCCGAACGCCCGCATCTGCGGAAGGTAGAGTTGTACCAACTCCGTCACGCGAGAAGCGGAAAGCCCGATCCGTTCCAGCCGCCCGCGATAGAGCGCCACGCTCTTTTCAATCCGGGCCTTCGCCTGTTCGCCATACATCACGCCGCGATCGCGCGGCGCGCCTGAAATGTCGATCAGCGGGAAGGGCTCCATCACGCCAGCAGCCTCTCCATGAAGACGCTGTTGGGATCTTCCGCGTAGTCGCCGAAAGGCCCGCGGTCGGCGTAGCCGAGCCTCCTGTAAAGCCCCAGCGCCTCGGGCTGGTGGATGCCGGTTTCCAGCCGCGCGATCATCCGGCCTGTCATGCGCGCTTCCGCCTCGATGCGGTCCATGAGCTTCTTCGCCAGGCCCATGCCGCGCGCCCTGGGGCTCACATAGACGCGCTTGATCTCGGCATAGTCACCATGCAGCCAGCAGCCGCCACAGCCCATCACGTCATCGCCTGCGAAGGCCGCGAAGAACCGCATCTCAGGCTGCCTGAGCGTCTCGATGTCGAGCAGGTGATTGCTCTCCGCTGGATAGAGCGGAATCATGTACTGATCGAGCGCATCGATCAGTACACGGACGGATGGGTCGGCGGGATCGGCGATGGTGATGACGGCGGTCACTGGAACGCTTGCAGCCCCGTCTGGGCGCGGCCGAGGATCAGCGCGTGGACGTCATGCGTTCCCTCGTAGGTGTTCACCGTCTCGAGGTTCACCATGTGGCGGATCACATGATACTCTTCCGAGATGCCATTGCCGCCGTGCATGTCGCGGGCCATGCGCGCGACGTCCAGCGCCTTGCCGCAATTGTTGCGCTTCATCAGCGAAATGGCGGGCGGCGCCAGCGTGCCGCGCTCGAGGCCACGCCCCAGCGCCAGGCAGCCCTGGAGGCCGAGCGCGATCTCGGTCTGCATGTCGGCCAGCTTCTTCTGCACTAGCTGGGTGGCGGCCAGCGGCTTGCCGAACTGCTTGCGGTCGAGCGTGTATTGCCGCGCGCGGTACCAGCAATCCTCCGCCGCGCCCATGACGCCCCATGCGATGCCGAAGCGGGCCTTGTTGAGGCAGCCGAAAGGACCGCCGAGACCCTTGGCATCGGGCAGCAGCGCATCGTCCGGAACTTCCACGTTGTCGAGAACGATCTCGCCGGTGATCGAGGCGCGGAGCGAGATCTTGCCGTCGATCACGGGCGTCGAGAAGCCCTTCATGCCACGCTCGACGACGAAGCCGCGGATGACGCCATCCTCGGTCTTGCCCCACACGACGGCCACGTCCGCGATGGGCGAATTCGAGATCCACATCTTGGAGCCGTTCAGCACATAGCCGCCGTCGATCTTCTTCGCGCGGGTCTTCATGCCGCCGGGATCGGAGCCGGCATCGGGCTCGGTCAGGCCGAAGCAGCCGACCCATTCGCCGGTCGCGAGCTTCGGCAGGTACTTCTTCTTCTGGGCCTCCGTGCCATAGGCTTCGATCGGGTGCATGACGAGCGAGTTCTGGACGCTCATCGCCGAGCGGTAGCCGGAATCGACGCGCTCCACTTCGCGCGCCACCAGCCCATAGGCCACGTAGCCGAGGCCCGAGCCGCCATATTCACTCGACGTCATCACGCCGAGGAAGCCCATCTCGCCCATCTCGTTCATGATCTCGCGGTCGAAGCGCTCGTCGCGGAACGCCGACTTCACGCGCGGCTGCAGCTTGTCCTGCGCGAAGGCGCGGGCCGCATCGCGGATCATCCGCTCCTCGTCGGTCAGTTGCGATTCGAGATCGAGCGGGTCTTCCCAGTTGAATTCGGCGGTGGCCATGAAACACTCCTCAGATTATGGCCTAGAGAGCAATGGCCGCGGCAATTGTCAATTCGGCGAAATGACCGAAATCTTGACGCCTAACGTACAAGTGCCGAAAGCGCCTTGAATTCCGCCGTTCCCGCCTGCTTCAGAAGCTCGAAGACCACCATTTCGGTGTTCACCACCGACACCCCGTTCTGCCGCATCCGGTCCAGCGCCAGCGCGTGGGAGGAGGGGCCACGCGACGACATGGCGTCCGCCACGGCAAAGACGGCGAAGCCCGCGGCCGACAGGTCCGCCGCCGTCTGCATCACGCAGACATGGGCCTCGATGCCGGCGAGGATGACCATCGGACGCGCCTCCTCATGGTGGGCGATCAGGTGGTCCCTGATCGCGGCATCCTTCCAGCACGAGAAGGCGAGCTTCTCGAAGACCGGCGCGCTGCCGATCTCCGCCTTCAGGCCGGCCACCGTGTGACCCAGCCCCTTCGGATATTGCTCGGAGACGGTGACGGGCACATCGAGCGCCCGCGCCGCCTTGAGCAGGATGGCGCAGCGCTTCTCCACATCCGCGTCACCCGACATGGCAGGGAGCAGGCGCTCCTGCATGTCGACGAGGAGCAGCGTTGCCTTTGCGGCATCAAGCAGCATCGGTCATCCCCGCGACCTTCAGTCCGAAGGCATACACAAACGCCACTTCCTTCAATCTGTCGAAGCGGCCCGAGGCGCCGCCGTGGCCTGCACCCATGTTGGTCTTGAACAGCAGCAGGTTGTCGTCGGTCTTCATCTCGCGCAGCTTCGCCACCCACTTCGCGGGTTCCCAGTAGGTGACGCGCGGATCGGTGAGGCCGCCGACCGCAAGGATGTGCGGATAGGGCTTGGCCTCGATGCGGTCATAGGGCGAATAGGCGGCGATGTTTTCGTAGGCCGCCTTGCTGTCGCGCGGGTTGCCCCATTCGGGCCACTCCGGCGGCGTGAGCGGCAGCGTATCGTCCAGCATGGTGGTGAGCACGTCGACAAAGGGCACTTCCGCGACGATGCCGCGGAACAGGTCGGGCGCCATGTTGGCGACAGCCCCCATCAGCATGCCCCCGGCACTTCCGCCTTGCGCCACGATGTTGCCCTTGCGCGTGAGGCCCTGCGAAACGAGGAACTCGCCGCAGGAAATGAAGTCGCGGAACGTGTTGGCCTTGTGCTCCAGCTTGCCGGTCTTGTACCAGCGCCGGCCCTTCTCCTGACCGCCGCGAATATGCGCGATGGCATAGATGAAGCCACGGTCGGCGAGCGACAGGATGTTGGTGTTGAACCCCGCCGGAATGGAAATTCCGTAGGAGCCGTAGCCATAGAGCCACAAGGGGGCCGAGCCATCGAGCGGCGTTCCCTTCCTGTAGAGCAGCGTCATCGGAATCATCTCGCCGTCATGCGCGGGCGCCAGCAGTCGACGGGTAACATAGTCCGTTGGATTGTGCCCACTCGGCACTTCCTGCGTCTTGCGCAGCACGCGCGTGCGGTCGCGCATATTGTAGTCGAAGACCTGGGACGGCGTTGTCATCGAGGAGTAGCTGAAGCGCAGGGTATCGGTGTCGAATTCCCTCATCTCGCCGAAGCCCAGCGAATAGGCTTCTTCATCGAAGGCAATGGCATGTTCCTCGCCTGTCGCCATGTCGCGCACCACGATGCGCGGCAGCGCGTTCTCGCGCTCCATGCGGATCAGCCAGTTCTTCAGCACGATGAAGCCGACGAGGAAGACGCCGGGCCGGTGCGGAACGAGGTCGGTCCAGTTCTCAGGACCGGGATTGCTCACCGGCGCGGTGACGATCTTGTAGTCCTCGGAATCGCCCGCGTTGGTCTTGATGATGAAGCGGTCGTTCCAGTGTTCGAGATCGTACTCGATGCCCTCGGCGCGCGGCGCGATGAGCTTCGGCGCCTCCGTCGGCTTGTCCGCATCGATGATCCAGATTTCGGACGTGTCGTGATCGTGGATATCTATCAGGATGAATTTTTCCGAGTTCGTCTTGCCAACGCCGGTGAACTTTCCGGTGTCATTCTCCTCATAGATGAGCGCGTCGTCTGACTGCGCCGTGCCGAGCACGTGCCGGAAGGTTTTCAGCGGCCGGTGGTTGTCGTCCTGCAATGTGTAGAAGAAGCTCTTGCCGTCGGCCGCCCAGGTGGCACCGCCCGCCGTGTTCTCCAGAATGTCAGCCGCATCCTGCCCGGTCGATGTATCGCGCACGCGCAGCTCATAGAATTCCGAACCATTGCCATCGAAGGACCATGCGATCAGCTTGTGGTCGGGCGTCAGGTCCATGCCACCGAAGCGGAAATATTCGCGGCCCTTGGCAAGAGCGTTGCCATCGAGCAGCAGTTCTTCGGGGCCCTGCTGGCCGCGTGGCTTGCGGCAGTAACGCGGATGCTGTCCGCCCTTCACGAAGGACGAGTAATAATCATAGGCGCCGTCGGGCGCGGGCACCGAAGCATCGTCCTCCTTGATGCGCCCCTTCATCTCGGCGAAGAGTTTCTCCTGCAAGGCGACCGTGCCGGCCATGACGGCTTCGTGATAGGCATTCTCGCCTTCCAGCACATCGCGGATGTCCTGCGGCAGAAGAGAGGGATCGTGCATCACCTCCTGCCAGTTCTCGGCCTTCAGCCAGTGATAATCGTCCCGCTTCTCAAAACCGTGCCAGGTTTCCACGCGTGGGTGCTTCTCCGCGCGTGGCGGCTTCACATTCGGAATGCTCATGGGCTCAGGCCTTCTCGGGTTTGAAGGCGAGGGACACGCCGTTCATGCAATAGCGCAGCCCCGTGGGGCGTGGCCCGTCCGGAAACACATGCCCCAGGTGCCCGCCGCAATCCGCACAATGGACCTCGGTACGAGTCGAGAACCACGAGCGGTCTTCCGATGTGCCGACCGCACCCTCGCTCACAGGCGCGTAGAAACTGGGCCAGCCGGTGCCGGATTCATATTTGGTGTCCGACGCGAACAATTCCTTGCCGCACCCTGCGCAGACGAACATGCCGCTCCGCTTCTCATTGTTGAGGGGGCTCGTTCCAGCGCGCTCGGTTCCGTGTTCGCGCAGCACGCGGAAGGCCTCCGGGCTCAGTGTCTGGCGCCACTCGGCGTCGGTCTTGGTGATCTTGCTCATCTGTTTCTCGCTTTCCTGAGCTCCAATCTGGGGGATCGAAGCCAAAATGTGAAGCTCTGGCGCCCTTCAAAGCTTCGTGTGGAGAGGCTTCATTAACCATAACTGCATCTCGGGTGCCTGTGCCTTGTGCTAACTCCTCCAAGTTTAAGCAGTTTTAGACGCTTCCCGGGCTTTGTTACGGCTTGTGGAGAATGCTTTTGCCGAACGCCGTCACATCTGAGCCAGCAGCCCTCGCGAGTGCTGTGGCAGCCGGACTGGACCTCAAGCCTGCGAAAGCGGCATCGGGTGCCAATGGCCGGACCATTTCCGCCGATTCCTTCAAGCGCCTCACTGCGCGGCTGAAGGGCGGCGCAGCCGCCGCAGCTGTGGTTTCGCCGGACAGTCTCGAACTGCCGTCTCCGCCGTCTCCAGTTGAAGAAGAGATGGCTGTCGCGTTGGCCATCGTGCCGGACATTCCGGCCGAGGTTGAACCCGAACCCGAGCCCGGTTCCGAACCCGAATCATTGATCACGGCAGCGTCCGAATTATCGGACGAGGGTGTGGCAGAGCCAGTTTCCGAACCGATTTCCGAACCCGTTTCCGAGGACGTGGAAGCACCCCTGGCGAATTTCACGCTTCCCGATTTCGCGCCACTCGGCATCTACGTCCCGGATGGTGTGCAAGCCGACGAGCCACCCCCGGAGGCGGCAGAACCGGAGCCGGAGGCAGTCCAGGCTGTTCTCCAGCAGGACCCGGCCGACGAAACTCCGCCGCTTCCCTCATTTGCATCGGAGCCGATCACCTGGCCCGCGCAGCAGCCTTTCATCGCGGGCTGGGACGAACCGGCTCAGCCGGAGCAGTCATCCGTCGAAATGATGGCGGAACCTGAGCAGGACGAACCGGAGCTTCAAGCCGCCGAACCCGAAGCAGTCAGTTTCGAGCCAGATCTGCCAATCGAGATCGCAGCAGAGCCCGAGATGCTTGCCGCGCCCGAACTGGTGGTCGCGTCAGTCGAAGACTTCATCGAACCGGATGCCACGCCGGATCCTGACCCTTCTGTTTCCGAACAGCCGGTGGACGAGACTGAACCCTCTCCGGCTGAAGAGACCGCAGCATCGGCAACTGAAGATGAGACCGACACCGGCTCATCGCAAATGGCCGGGCGTGTTGTCGACGCGATGCTGAAGACGATCAGCACCGCCATCTATGCCAAGCCGTCCACATCCGAACGCGCTGCCTTCCTGCGGGAAGTGGCCGCGCTGATGCAGGAGGCCGCCGCATCTGGCGAAGCCGTTCCGCAGCCCAATGTCGAGCCAGCGATTGCCGCCCTGCCGGTTGCGGCTCCGCCC
>NZ_JBGSOZ010000210.1:0-54301 GCF_041738905.1 Aestuariivirga sp. | reverse complement strand
CGGCGGCGATGAAATCGTCACCTTCGCCAAGGCCCGCAGCGGCGCCCGCGGAGAAGTCCGGCGCGGCGGCGGCAGGCGCAACCTCCTCAACGGAAGCAGGCTTGGCTTCAGCCGTATAGGTTTGTGCAGCTGGAACGGGTTCGGCGGGAGCCGCAAAGACATTCTGGTCGAATGCGCCCGTCGGATCGAAGAACGGCGCCTGCGGCTCGGGTTGCGTCGGGGGTAGATGGGCGGGAGCCGGGTTTTCGGTCTGCGCCTGTGCCGCAGCATGCTGCGCCATGTTGACGGCCAGCTGATGCCCTGCCGAGGCGGTCTCGAGTTCCGCCAGCTTGTTGACAATCTGTTCCAGCGTCTCGTGGACGGCCTCTAGGGTCTCCTGGTTGCGCTGCTCGGCACCGGCCGCACTCTCGCGGACGGCACGGAGACCTTCTTCCATCGCCCGGAGTTCCGGCGAGGGCCCTTCATGGGTCTGCGCCGCCATGAAGCGCTCGACGGCGCGGCTGGCTGCGTCTTCCGCAGTCTGGCTGGCATGTGACCGGTTCTGCTCCAGGCTCTCGTAGAGCTGGTGGATCGCACGCTCCATCGTCTCCAGATGGCCGAGCTGCTGTTCGGTGCGGCCGACGCGATCGTTCACCGCGGCGATATGCTGCTCCAGGTTCTCGATGGCCTTGTGGTCGCCCTGGAGGCGCATGGCCTCGCCGAGGCGATGGTCGAGTTCCGCGATGCGCCGCTCGAGTTCGCCGAACTGCGGCAGGTTGCGGGTGGCGGAGGTATTCTGCTCGATCTTGCGGCTGAGATCGCCGATGCGCCGCTCCATGTCAGCCATGGGCCGTGTGTCGGTTCCCTGCGCGACGCGCGTCGAGAGCTGTTCGACGGCGACGCGCAGCGCATGCACGTCGCGGTCGGTCGCGGTCGAGGTCTTGACGTCATCGATGCGCTTGTTGAGGCCGCCGATCTCGCCCCTGAGCCGCAGCAGATCAGCCGCCGTCGACTGCTGGCTGCCGATGGTCGCCTGGGCCTCCTTGAGAACGCCGAGGATACGGGTTTCGATGTCGCGCAGCTCGTTCCGCGCGATACCGGCGGCAGCTGACTGGGCCTGTTCGGCCATCGACTCGGCCGAGGACTTCACGCTCTCGATCCGGTCGGCGAGTTGGTTCAGCTCCTTCTTCACAAGATCGGGCAGGCCGGCATGAAGCAGGCTCTCGGATCGCTGGATGCGATTCGACATTTCGGCCAAACGGGACTCAAGGCTGGTGAAAGCGGGTGCCGACCTGAGGAGGTCATCGGGATTGCCGGGGTGCGTGGCGCGTTCGGCCATTTCGCCAAGGCGGTCCTGCATCGACTTGAGGCCATCGCGGGTGCGCTTCTCGCTGACCTCGATGTGCTCGACGACATTGCGGATCGCGGCTTCAAGCGAGGAGAAGCCAGGGACATCCTCGGGCTTCTCGAAGGTCCTGGGCTTTGCCGCCATGGCGATCTGGCGGCCGAGCACCGAGAGGCGCTCGTTGACGGCCGTGAAGGCCTCGACGGCCTGCCGCTCGTTGTTGTCGATGCGGCTGAGGATGCGGTTCATCGTGTCACGATCCTCGGCCTGCGGACGAGGCGGCTCATAGGACATGATGGTGGCGGATTCGCGCTCACGTTGAGCCAGCTGCGAAAGTTGCTGAGCAATGTCTTCGAGACGCAGCGAGCTTTCCTCGCGGCGTACTGGTTCTTCGCGCCGGGGTGCCGGACGATGGGCGGCCGGTTCGGACGGCGCGGAAAATTCTTCCGCATCCTGTTGGTTCTGGACCGGAGATGGGCTGGCACCCTGCTCGTTCTGGTCGAGAATCACCGTGTTCAGCCATTCACCAAGTGTCATGCCAGCCTTCCGCGCAGCATGCTTTGCCGCCTCGCGAACCTCTGGTTCGATGCCTTTGACGCTCCAAGGAATGCCCGGTTTCATTGTGCTTTTTCTCTCGTCTGGCGGCGCTTGCTCCAACGGTCATCGGGTGATGACCTTGGAAACGGCGCAGGATTTCCCTGTCCAAAAGTTAACGGGTTTGGTAAATATTCAGTTAAGCGGTTGATCCTTTGGCGCGAATCGTCGGTCGGAGGGGGCAGTTGATCGCTTCGCCAGAGACGACATCTAACCATGATTGCGGAAAATTCCGGCCCCACAGCGATGTAATTGACGCGGGGGATACACAACTGAATCCGATGCGCCTATATGTTGACCCATCGGCGAAAGCCAATCCGCTTGGAGCGTACCAATGACTGCAGCAGAAATGAAAGACCGGTCCAACCGCGACCGGACCTATTCGATCACGGAGCTTTGCCGGGAATTTGACGTGACGCCCCGCACCCTCCGGTTCTACGAACAGAAGGGCCTTCTTCATCCCGCGCGCCGTGGATGGACACGGCTGTTCAGCTACCGTGACCGCGCCCGCCTGCAGCTCATCCTGCGCGGCAAGAAGGTCGGCTTCGCGCTTGAAGAGATCAAGGAAATGCTCGATCTCTACAATCTGCGTGACGGCCAGCTGACGCAGCTCCGCATCGCCTCCACAAAGATGCGTGAACGCCTCGAGGCGCTCCGCAAGCAGCGCGTCGAACTCGAGGATGCCATCGCCGATCTCGAACGCACCGTCGTCGTGGTCGATGGCATGCTGAAGGAACGCGAAGGCGCGGCTCCCAAGGCCGCCACCAGCTGAACCTGCATTCCGCTTGCAGCCAAAACGCATCCGGGTGAAAAGCCGGGTGCGTTTTTCGTTTCCGGATTGCATTCATGCCGCTCGCCTATGTCGTCAATACCCTCGACCGCAAAGCCAATGACCGTCCGGATGCAAGCTGGATCGCCACGCAACGGGCAAGGCCCGATGCGAAGCTGGTGCGGATATCGGGCGATTCCGCGGTGCTGCGCGACGGCCAGCTTCTGACAGGCAATGCCGAGACCGGCCCGCTCACCGTCTTCCTCGGGCTCGATTCCATGCTGACGCCGTGGTTTGCCTGCAAGACGGATGAAACCGAGGGCCTACGCGACCTTCGCAGCCTCGCGATGGAAGAGGCACTGCCGCCCGAACAGCTTGGAATCCTCGCGCAGGCCCGCTCGCTGATCCAGTGGCACGAGCGACGGACCTTCTGCTCCAACTGCGGTGCGAAAAATGAAATCGCCGATGCCGGATATCGCCGGCATTGCCCCTCTTGCAACATGGACCATTTCCCGCGCACCGATCCCGTGGCCATCATGGTGGTCGTTCACGAGGGCCGCATCCTGCTGGGGCGGCAGAGCGCGTGGAAACCCGGCATGTATTCGGCGCTGGCGGGCTTCGTGGAACCGGGCGAGACCATCGAGGATGCAGCCCGCCGCGAGGTGTTCGAGGAGTCCGGCGTGAGGGTCGGCGCCGTGCGCTACGTGACGAGCCAGCCCTGGCCTTTCCTGTCGAACCTGATGATCGGATTGATCGGCGAGGCCCTGTCGGACGAGATCACGCTCGACCAGAAGGAACTGGAAGACGCGCGCTGGTTCTCGCCGGAAGAAGCGCGGATGATGGTCGAGCGCACCCATCCGCAGAACCTCTACGCGGCCAACCCGATGGCGATCGCGCATGACCTCGTGAAGACGGCCCTCGGCCTCTGAACCAGCCTCAGGGCTGCAGCTGCATCCGGCGCGCGATCTCGGCGCGGTGCGGCGAGGACTTGTAGATTCCGAGAACCCGCAGGTAGCTGGTGAAGAATTCAAGCTCTTCCATCGCCAGACGCACGTTCCGTTCGGACGGGTGCCCCTCGATGTCGGCATAGAACTGCGTTGCCGAAAACTGCCCCTCGAGCTGGTAGGATTCGAGCTTTGTCATGTTGACGCCATTGGTGGCAAAGCCGCCCATGGCCTTGTAGAGCGCCGCCGGAACGTTCCGTACACGGAAGACGAAGGTTGTGATGACGGGCACGTCCTCGGGCTCGGCATCCTGGGGCGTTGCCGACAGGATCACGAAGCGCGTGGTGTTGTGGCTCTCGTCCTCGATGTCCTCGCGGATGATCTTGAGGCCATAGATGTCGGCGGCGAGCCGCGAGGCGATCGCGGCGCGCGTGGCATCGCGGCCCTCGGACAATTCCCGCGCCGCACCTGCCGTGTCGGCGGCGACGACGGGCTTGATGCCGAGTTCACGAATCACCTTGCGGCACTGGCCCAGCGCATGGACATGGCTATGCACCGACTTGACGCGCGAAGCCTCCGTCTCCGGCACGATCATCAGCTGATGGTGCACGGGCAGGAAGTGCTCCCCGATGATGTAGAGGTTCGTACGCGGCAGCAGGTGATGGATGTCGGCCACGCGGCCCGCAACCGAATTGTCGATGGGGATCATCGCGAGATCGGCGTCTCCGTCGACCACCGCCTGGAAGGCATCCTCGAAGGTGCCGCAGGGCATGGGCTCGCAGGCCGGGTAAACTTCCAGGCAGGCAATGTGCGAATTGGCGCCGGGTTCGCCCTGGTAGGCGATCTTCAAGGGCATCAGGACTTCCTCAGCATGCGGCGGGCGGTTTCGAGTTCGTGCGGCGTATCGACGCCAAGGGGCACCTTGTCAACCCGCACCGCCACGATGCGCATGCCATTGTCCAAGGCACGCATCTGCTCGAGCTTGCGTTCTGCCTCGCGCGCGCTGACGGGCAACGACACGAACTTTTCCAGCACCGGGCGGCGATAGGCATAGACCCCGATATGATGCCAGTAAGGGGCTTCATGTTCCGGCCCCACGTTCCGCACGAAGTCGCGCGCGAAGGCCACCTCGCGCTCATCGCTCAAGGGCGCGATGGCCTTGACGATGTTCGGGTTCGCAATGTCTTCAGCCGTCTCGATCCGGGCCGCGATCGTTGAAAGGTCCGCGGCCTCATTCACCAGGCCTGCAAGGCAGCGCTGGATCGACAGCGAATCGATGGTCGGAAGATCACCCTGCAGATTGACCACGAAGCCGAAGCGCCGCTGCGGATCGCGCAGCGACAGCGCTTCCGCGATTCGGTCGGAGCCTGAGGGGAGGGCCGGGTTTGTGACGATGGCATCGCCGCCATGCGACTTGATGACATCGGCGATTTCGACTTCCGCCGCTGCCACCAGCACCTGTCCGACGTTGGCTTCGACCGCCCGCTTCCAGCAATGCACGATCATGGGAAGGCCGTTGATATCGGCCAGCGGCTTGCCGGGAAGCCTCGTGGACGCCATACGTGCAGGTATGACGACGATGGTATTCTGATTTTCAATCATGGACTTAAGCTCGGGCGCGGCAAATTGGTACAGCCGCTCTTATACGTATTGCGATGCCGATGAGAAAGCACTAGTTTCCGCGCCCGACTGACGGCTCAAGGGGTCTGATCCTTCGATGAACAGCTTTGAATTCAACAAGATCGCGGGTGCGCTTCTGGGGACGGCTCTTGTCGTGTTCGGGCTGAGCGAACTCTCCAAGGTCATCTATCACCAGGAAGCGCCGGAGAAGCCGGGCTTCGCGGTTGAGGTGGCTGAGGCAGCAACCGGCGAAACAGCGGCTGGCGGCGAGGAAGCCCCCCCGGCAGTGTCGCTTGGCACCTTGCTCGCATCGGCCGATGCCACCAAGGGCCAGGCCGTCGCCAAGGCCTGCGCCGCATGCCACGATTTCACATCCGGTGGCCCCAACAAGGTGGGTCCCAATCTCTATGAGATCGTTGGCCGCAATCATGCCGCGCATGAGGGCTTTTCGTATTCGGACGCCATGGCCGCCAAGAAGGCCGAGCCGTGGTCATACGAGGCGCTGAACGAGTTCCTGCTCAATCCGAAGGGCGCCATTCCGGGCACCAAGATGGCCTATGGCGGACTGAAGAAGGATGCCGACCGCGCCAACCTGCTGGCCTATCTTGCCACACTGGCGCCCACGCCCGTGCCCTTCCCCGCCCCGTAAACGCCGCAAAGCTCATCAAAATTTAACACCGGCAAGTCTCTTGCCGGTGTTTTCTTTTGCCCGCTGCCCTGTCTATGCTTGACTCGAGATTCATGTCCCGAAGGTTTCCCTCCATGCCGATGAACCGCCGCACCCTGCTCAAGATCGCCGGCCTCGCTCCGGCGGCTCACGTCGTGGGGGTCCAGTTCGCTCACGCGGAGGACCGTGAGTTCCGGCACGCCCTCACCCTGTTCGATGACGTCAAGTACAAACCGGACTTCACCCATTTCGACTATACGAACCCGGATGCCCCGAAGGGCGGCCGGGTGCGCTTCGGCATCGTGGGGTCTTTCGACAGCCTGAACCCCTACAGCTACAAGGGTGAGCCAGGCCCGGCGCTGTCGAACGACACCCTGTTGACATCGGCCCTGGACGAGCCGTCGACGGAATACGGACTTGTGTCCAACGCCGTGTGGCACCCCGAGGATCGCTCCATGGTGGTCTACCGCCTGCGTCCCGAGGCCCGCTTCCATGATGGAAAACCGATGACTCCGGACGACGTGATCTGGAGCATGCAGTCGCTGCGGGACGCAAATCCCTTCTACAATTTCTATTACAAGAACATCGCCAAGGCCGAACAGACGGGCGAGCACGAGGTGACTTTCACCTTCACGATGAAAGATAACCGCGAGTTGCCGTTGATCACCGGCCAATTGCCGGTGCTGCCGAAGCACTGGTGGACGGCCATGAATGCAGATGGAAGACAGCGCGACGTGAAGGAGACGACGCTCGAAACGCCCTTGGGCTCCGGCCCGTATGTGGCGAGCGTCATCAAGCCCGGCGTCTCGATCCTTATGAAGCGTGTGCCCGACTACTGGGGCAAAGACCTCCCGGTCAACGTGGGTCAGAACAATTTTGACGAAGTGGAATACGTTTATTTCCGCGATGCCAATGTGGCCTTCGAAGCATTCAAGGGTGACCAGTACGACTGGCGCTCAGAGAATTCCTCCAAGACGTGGGCAACCGGTTATGACTTCCCCGCCGTGAAGTCCGGCCGCGTCATCAAGGAAGACATTCACCTCAAGCAGGTCGAGGGCATGCAGGGCTGGGCGATGAACCTCCGCCGCGGCATATTCCAGGATCCGAAGGTGCGGCAGGCCCTGAACTATGCCTTCGATTTCGAGTGGTCGAACACCAACCTTTTCTTTGGCCAATATGTGCGCTCACGGAGCTATTTCAACAACTCAGAGATGGAAGCGAAAGGTCTTCCCTCGCCCGAGGAACTGGCGATCCTCGAACCGCTGAAGGCGGAACTCCCGCCGGAAGTCTTCACCGCAGAATACACGAACCCGGTGAATGACACGCCGCAGAACCGCCGCAAGAATCTCCGGCAGGCCTCGAAGCTTCTGGAAGAGGCCGGCTGGCTGGTAACGCAGGACGGTGGCCGCTCGGTGTTGAAGAATGCCAGGGGCGAGAGCCTCAAGTTCGAGATTCTTCTCGACTCTCCGCTGTTCGAGAGGATCGCCCTTCCCTACAAGCAGCAGCTCGAATTGCTCGGCATCGACGTGAAGATCACCACGCTGCTCGACAGCGCCCAGTACGAGCGCCGCACGCAGACATTCGACTACGACATTATCGTCGGCAACTGGGGGCAGTCGCTGTCGCCCGGTAACGAGCAGCGCGACTTCTGGGGCAGCGAGGCGGCGGAGCGCAACGGCAGCCGCAATCTGGCCGGTATCAGGAACCCTGCGATCGACAAGCTTGTTGAAACGCTGATTTTTGCGCGCGACCGTGCGAGCCTTGTCACCGCCTGCAAGGCGCTGGACCGTGCCTTGATATGGCATCATTACGTGGTGCCCATGTGGTACATCGACTATGAGCGCACCGCGCGCTGGGATCGTTTCGGGCGTCCCGAGAAGCTGCCGGACCTGTCGACGGGATTCCCCACGACATGGTGGTGGGATGAGGAAAAGGCGAAGAAGGTGGCCTCTCAGTGAAGCGGATTGCGGCGGCGCTTTTCGCTCTGACCCTCCTGCCCGCGGACTCGCTCGCCGGGCCGCGTCACGGGCTGTCGGTGTTCGGCGATCTCAAGTATCCGGCTGACTTCCGGCACTTCGACTACGTCAATCCCGATGCGCCGAAGGGCGGAAAGATATCGCTGATCGGCCCCGTTCCGCGCGACACCTTCGATAGCTTCAACGGTTATATCCTGAAGGGTGATCCGGTGCAGGGCTTTGCCTTGATGTTCGACAGCCTGATGGCGCGCGCCGCGGACGAGCCCGATGCCGTCTATGGCCTCGTGGCGACGACCGGCGATGTTTCGCCTGACAGCAAATCCGTGACCTTCCTGCTGCGCCCCGAGGCGAGGTTCGCCGATGGCACGGCACTCACCGCCGAGGATGTGTGCGACAGCTTCCGGCTGCTGTCGACCGAAGGCGACGAGCGGATCAAGATCACGATCCGCGATGTCGAGGCCTGCGACGTGAAAGGGCCGCACGAGGTGGCCTATCGCTTCAAGGGCGAGCGCACCCGCGACCTGCCGCTGACCGTTGCCGGATTGCCGATCTTCTCCAAGGCCTATTACGCGAAAGTCGATTTCGCGAAGACCTCGCTTGAGCCGCCGCTGGGCTCCGGTCCCTACAAGGTGAAGTCCTTCAAGCCCGGTGAATATGTGGCCTATGGCCGCCGGGACGATTACTGGGCGAAGGACCTGCCCGTGAATAGGGGCCGCTTCAACTTCGATGAAATCCGCTTCGACTATTTCCGCGAGCGCACGGCGGCTCTCGAAGCCTTGAAATCCGGCGTTATCGATCTCCGGGAAGAATATACCTCGCGCGACTGGGCGACGGGCTATGACTTTCCCGCCGTGAAGGCTGGCCGGGTCGTTCAGGTGGTTCTCCCCGACGAGACACCCTCGGGCGCCCAAGGCTTCTTCTTCAATCTGCGGCGGGACACGTTCAAGGACATCCGCGTCCGCAAGGCGCTGAACCTCGCCTTCGACTATGAATGGACCAACAAGAACCTGTTCTTCGGCTCCTATGACCGAACCGCCAGTTTCTTTGAAATGTCGCCCTTGAAGGCGGTAGGCGTTCCGCCGGCTGACGAACTGGCACTGCTTGAACCTTTCCGCGCCAGTCTCAGGCCAGAAGTGTTTGGCGAAGCGCCGCTGCCACCGGTGTCGGATGGTTCAGGCCAGGATCGCAAGCTGTTGCGCGAGGCCTCGCAGCTGCTCGACGAATCAGGCTGGAAAGCCGAAGGCTCGGTCCGCCGCAATGCCAAGGGAAAGACGTTGGACGTCGAGTTCCTCATCGACAGCCCGGTCTTTGAGCGCATCCTCGGGCCCTATGTGCGCAACCTGCAGCTCATCGGCGTCAATGCCACCATCCGCACGGTGGACGAGGCGCAGTACCAGGACCGCCAGAAGAACTATGACTACGACGTCATTTCCAGCCGCTTCATGTCGGGGCTCACCCCCGGCGACGGCTTGCGCATCTTCTTCGGCTCATCCTCCGCCAACCGGCCCGGCACCTACAACATGTCGGGCGTAGCAAGCCCCGAGATCGACGCGCTGATCAACAAGGTGGTCGAAGCGAAGTCGCGCGAGGAGCTGAAAGTCGCCGGCCGGGCGCTGGACCGCGTGCTGCGCGCCGAGCAGTTCTGGGTGCCTAACTGGCACAAGGGCAGCCACTGGGTGGCCCATTGGGACAAGTTCGGCAGGCCGCCCATAAAACCCAAATACGACCGTGGCATCCTCGATACCTGGTGGTATGACGAGACCAAGGCCGCACGAATCGCCAACGGAAACTGATCCCGCTTCATGGGCGCCTATATCCTCAAACGCTTGCTCCTGATGATCCCGACGCTGTTGGGCATCATGCTCATGACATTCGCCGTCATCCAGTTCGTTCCGGGTGGACCTGTCGAGCAGGTCATCGCCAAGATGCAGGGAACCGACACCGACTCGACGGGCCGAGTGAGCGGCAACACCGGCAACGAGGCCGGCGGCCAGCAGAACCAGGCCATTCCCGGCGACGCGACCAGTTTCAAGTACCGTGGCGCGCAAGGCCTCGATCCGGAATTCATCAAGTCGCTGGAAAAGCAGTTCGGCTTCGACAAGCCTGCGCCCGAACGCTTCATGAAGATGATCGGCGACTACATCACCTTCGATTTCGGCGAGAGTTATTTCCGCGACCGCTCGGTCATCAGCCTCATCGTCGAGAAGATGCCGGTATCGATTTCGCTGGGCCTCTGGCTCACCCTCATCCAGTACATGGTCTCGATCCCGCTCGGCATCCGCAAGGCGGTCAACGACGGTTCGACATTCGATGTCTGGACCTCCGGCGTCATCATCATCGGCTATGCGATTCCGAGTTTCATTCTGGCGATCATGCTGATTGTGGTATTCTCAGGCGGAAGCTACTTCAGCTGGTTCCCCCTGCGCGGGCTCACCTCGGACAACTTCGAAAGCCTGAGCTGGTTCGGCAAGATCATGGACTATGCCTGGCATCTGGTGCTGCCCCTGATCGCCATGGGCATCGGCGGGTTTGCCACCATGACGCTGCTGACCAAGAACTCTTTCCTTGATGAAATCCGCAAGCAATACGTGACGACGGCGCGGGCCAAGGGACTGACCGAGAGCCAGGTGCTTTATGGCCATGTCTTCCGCAATGCCATGCTGCTGGTCATCTCGGGTTTCCCCGGTGCCTTCCTCGGCGCGTTCTTCACGGGCTCGCTGCTGATCGAAACCGTGTTTTCGCTCGATGGGCTGGGCTACCTCACCTACAAGGCTGCACTCGACCGCGACTATCCGATCGTCTTCGCCAATCTCTACATCTTCACGCTGGTGGGCCTTGTCATCGGCCTCATATCGGACCTCATGTATACTTGGATCGATCCCCGCATCGATTTCGAACGGCGGGATGTCTAGGCCATGGCACTCTTCAAGTTCTCGGGCCTCAACGAACGGCGCTGGCAGTTGTTCAAGCAGAACAAGCGCGGCTACTGGTCGTTCTGGATCTTTCTCGTGTTCTTCCTCATGTCGGTGTTCGCGCCCTTCATCGCCAACGACCGGCCGATCCTCGTCTCCTATAAGGGCGAGTTCCTCTATCCGACTTTCTATGACTACCCCGAATCGAAGTTCGGCGGCTTCCTTGCCCGCACGGATTTCCGCGATCCGGTGAACCAGGAAGAAATCGAAGCCAATGGCTGGATCCTGTGGCCGCCGATCCGCTACTCCTACAACACCGTCAACAACGAGCTGCCACGGCCCGCACCGTCACCTCCCGCCTACAAGCTGACGCGTGAAGAGGCCTGCGCCAAGTTCCAGAATGGTGCGACGGATCCCAACTGCACGTTCGGTAACCTGAACTGGCTGGGCACCGACGACCAGGGCCGCGACGTGGTGGCACGTCTCATCTACGGCTTCCGCATCTCGGTCTTCTTCGGCCTCATCCTCACGCTGTTCTCATCCGTTATCGGCATGGCAGCGGGCGCGGTTCAGGGCTATTTCGGCGGCTGGACGGATTTGCTGTTCCAGCGTTTCATCGACATCTGGACGTCGATGCCGACGCTCTATCTGTTGATCATCCTCGCGGCCTTCATCACGCCCACCTTCTGGATCCTGCTGTTCATACTCGTGCTGTTCTCGTGGACGGGACTCGTCGGACTGGTGCGCGCAGAATTCCTGCGGGCGCGCAATTTCGAATATGTGCGGGCCGCCCGCGCGCTCGGCCTGTCGGATGCCCGCATCATGTTCAAGCACCTGATGCCCAATGCCATCGTGTCGACCATCACCTTCATGCCCTTCATCCTCTCAGGCTCTGTCACGACGCTCACCTCGCTCGACTTCCTCGGCTTTGGCCTGCCCCCTGGCTCACCCTCGCTGGGCGAACTCGTCGCCCAGGGAAAGAACAACCTTCAGGCGCCATGGCTGGGCATCACCGCCTTTTTCGTGGTCTCCGTCATGCTGACGCTGCTCGTCTTCATCGGTGAAGCGGTGCGCGATGCACTCGATCCGCGGAAGACCTTCTCATGAGCGAGCCGCTTCTCGACGTGAAGGACCTGTCCGTCGCCTTCCACCAGGGCGGCAAGACATCGCTCGCCGTGGACAAGGTGTCCTTCTCGATCGCCAGGGGCGAGACGATGGCGCTGGTGGGCGAGTCGGGCTCGGGCAAGTCCGTCTCCGCCCTGTCGATCCTCAAGCTCTTGCCCTACCCTTCTGCCTCGCATCCATCGGGATCGGTGAAGTTCAAGGGCGAGGAACTGCTCGATGCCGACGAGCGCGACCTGAGGCGCGTGCGCGGCAACGACATCACCATGATCTTCCAGGAGCCGATGACCTCGCTCAACCCGCTGCACACGGTCGAGCGGCAGATCGGCGAGATTCTGGAGCTGCACCAGAACCTGAAGGGCGAGAAGGCACGCGCGCGCATTGTCGACCTCCTGACCAAGGTTGGCATCCGCGATCCCGAAACGCGGCTGCTCGATTATCCGCATCAGCTCTCGGGCGGCCAGCGCCAGCGTGTGATGATCGCCATGGCGCTCGCCAACAACCCCGACCTGCTGATCGCCGACGAACCGACGACGGCCCTCGACGTGACGGTGCAGGCGCAGATCCTGAAACTGCTGAAGGAACTCCAGCAGGAATACGGCATGGCGCTGCTGCTCATCACCCATGACCTTGGCATCGTGCGGCACATGGCCGACACGGTGGTGGTCATGCAAAAGGGGAAAGTGGTCGAGGCGGGAGACGCCAAAGAGGTCTTCGCCAATCCCCAGCACGCCTATACGCAGATGCTGCTTACGGCGGAGCCCAAGGGCGCGCCGCCGCCGAGCGATCCCACGGCTTCCGTCGTCGTCGAAACAAAGGGCCTCAAGGTCTGGTTTCCGATCCGGCGCGGATTTTTCCGCAAGACCATCGGCCACATCAAGGCGGTGGATGGCGTCGATGCCACGGTGCGAAGCGGCCAGACGCTGGGAATCGTGGGTGAATCGGGCTCTGGCAAGACTACGCTCGGCCTCGCGATCCTGCGGCTCATCCGCTCCGAAGGCCCCATCGTCTACATGGGCCAGCGCATCGACGGCTACAACACGTCCATGATGCGGCCTCTGCGGAAGGAGATGCAGATCGTCTTCCAGGATCCGTTCGGCTCCCTCTCGCCCCGCCTGTCGATCCAGCAGATCGTGGAAGAAGGCTTGACGGTGCAAGGCCGCTCGCTCTCCTATCAGCAGCGCCGCGATGTCGTCGCCAAGGCCCTGACCGAAGTGGGCCTCGACCCCTCGACCATGGATCGCTACCCGCATGAGTTCTCTGGCGGCCAGAGGCAGCGCATCGCCATTGCGCGTGCGCTGGCGCTGGAGCCGAAGTTCATCATGCTGGACGAGCCGACGTCTGCCCTCGACATGTCGGTGCAGGCGCAGATCGTGGACCTGCTGCGCGGTCTGCAGAAAACCCACAACCTCGCCTACATGTTCATCAGCCATGACCTGAAAGTGGTCCGCGCGCTGGCAAACGAAGTGATCGTGATGCGGAACGGCGTGACGGTGGAGAGCGGGCCTACGGCAGAGGTTTTCACCAACCCGAAGACCGACTATACCAAGGCTCTCATTGCGGCGGCCCTGAACCTCAAGGTCGCGCCCGAAGGTGTGGTGAATCAGTAGATGGCTTTTCTTTTCATTCTGCCCACATGGCCGATCGACGTGTGGACCTCCGCCATGCGCAAGGTGGCGCCCGGCCTCGATGTGCGTGCCTGGCCAGACGCCATGGGGCGCCTTGAGGATATCGAGTATTGTGCCGCCTGGCTGCCGCCGCCCGGCGTGGTGAAGAGCCTGCCGAACCTCAAGGTGATCATGTCGCTTGGGGCGGGTGTCGACGCAATCCTCAAGGACCCGACCCTGCCGGACAACATCCCCATCGTGCGCGTGAACGATCCCGACCTGACAGGCCGCATGACGGAATATATCGTGCTGCACGTGCTGATGCACCACCGCCAGCAGCGCCGGCTGGACGAGAACCAGAAGCGCCGGGTGTGGGACAGTTTCCCCACGCATGCCGCCAAGCACTTGAGCGTCGGCATCATGGGTATGGGCGTGATGGGCGCGGATTCAGCCGAACGCCTGCGCGACCTGGGCTTCCGCGTCGCAGGCTGGAGCCGCAGCCGCAAGACCATTCCGGGTGTGGAAAGTTTTGCAGGCGAATCGGAGTTCGATGCCTTCCTCGCCCGCACCGACGTTCTTGTTTCGCTTCTGCCGGCGACCGCCGACACCGACGGCATCATCAACCGCGAAACGATCCGCAAGCTGTCGCGGAAAGGCCCCTTCGGCGCTCCCATCGTCATCAATGCCGGCCGTGGCCGCCAGCAGGTGGCGGAAGATATTCTGGCCGCCCTCGATGCTGGCGAGCTTCATGCGGCAACGCTTGACGTGTTCACGACGGAACCACTGCCAGAGGACAGCCCCTTGTGGACCCATCCCAAGGTGACGGTCACGCCGCATTGCGCCGCCGACAGCGACCCCGAGACGATCTGCGCTTATGTGGCGGGCAACATTGCAAAGCACCAGCGCGGCGAAGCGCTGGACAATCTGGTGGACCGGGCGCGCGGGTATTAGAGCAACCGGCGGTCAGATGACCGCCGACAAGTTGCTCGAACGCTTTCAATCTGGCGCATTTTCCGCTTCGCAAGTGATTCCACTTGTTCGCCCAATGCGCTAGAGCCGCTTGATCGAGGTGATCTGCCCGTAGCGCGCCGCAATGCGGTCGACCGCTTCCTTCAGGGGCTCAGCCACCACCATCATGTGATGGCCATTGGCGTGAAGGAGAGTCGCGGCGTCCCTCATGATGCCGACATGGCCGTCCCAGAAGACGAGATCGCCGCGCCGCAACCCGTCGAGATCATTGACCATCAGCTTCTGGCCGAGTGAGTTCTCCTGCATGTCGCTGTCACGCAGCGCTGGCCTTCCGCAGGCTTCCAGCGCGACTTGCACCAGCCCTGAACAATCAAGCCCCTGCACTGACTTGCCGCCCCAGTAATAGGGAACGTGCCGGAACATCTCGGCAACCGCAACAAAGTCTGCCTCAAAGGATTGTGCGGGCTTCAGGTGGGGCGTGAAGACGAAGCGGCCGTTTGAGAGTCTCGAGAACTTTTCGTCGCCACCGGTGACCGTCACCTGCGCATTCAGGGTCAGGAGCACGGCGGGCTGCGTCTTGAGGTTGGGCTCGGGATACATGAAGGTCGACGGCACCGCGACGCGATGGGTCGGCAACAGGATGTTTCCGCTCAGCGCATTGGCGTTGACGTAGCCGACATAGCCGTCGCGTTCGAGTTGAACCCAAGCCCAACCCTCCTCTTCGGCGAAGACCTTCACACTTTCACCCAGCAGGGCCTGAGTGAGTTGCATGGCATCGAAGCGCGGTGCCTTGTGCACGCCGATGACGGGCTCGATCACCTGCATGTTCCGCGGTTCGATATAGCTGGCGGCCTCTACCTGGCCCTTGAGGGCCATGTCAGCAAGGTTGGGGCGGAAGGCGTTGAGGCGCGGGTCGAGCTTGGTCATGGAGTAACGTGTTAGATGCTTCGCGAGATATTGCCAATCGTGTCCGCAAGGCGTTCGAGGTAAAGCGCGCCCTTCACGGTGCGCTGGATGAGCACGTTGCGGCGGTCCTTCTCGTCGCGCCTGCGGGTCACCAGTTCAAGCTTTCCCATCGAGTCGAGCGCCCGCGTGATGACGGGTTTCGATACGCCCAGTTTTCCCGCGAGGCCGCGCACCGTGTGGGGCGGCGCTTCGAGATAGATGGTGAGGAGGATGGACATCTGCCGGATGGAGAGATCCGGTTCGTCATCCTTCACCATCGACAGCGACACATCATGCCATAGGGTGAGAGCCTGGGCAGTCGTCAACGCAACGGGCATACGGGACCTTCCTGCGCAACCGGGGGGTCGTTTCGGAGCCGTATCAGTCTGGCGGGAATCCCACGCCCGCGCAAGCTACTTGGCGTAGCGTTCCCGGATTACCGTAAACAGCGCTCGCATGGCCTGCGCCTCGCCGCCCTTGGGCCGTCCCGCGCGAGGCATGGGCGTCCAGCCGAAAACATCGAAGTGGACGTAGGCTTTCGCCTGCTCCACGAAACGCTTGAGGAACAGGGCAGCGGTGATCGAGCCCGCAAATCCTGAATCGCCGCTGTTGTTCATGTCGGCCACGCCGGATTCGAACAGCCGCGTATAGGGCTGCCAGAAGGGCATCCGCCAGACGGGATCGTTCTCGCGCCGTCCAGCTACGGCGATGGCCTCGGCGAGTGCGTCATCATTGGTGTAGAAGGGCGGCAGGTCAGGACCCAGCGCCACGCGGGCGGCACCCGTGAGCGTTGCCATGTCGACCATCAGGTCGGGCTTCTCCTCGTCCGCAAGCGCCAGCGCGTCGCCCAGCACAAGCCGGCCCTCCGCATCGGTGTTGCCGATTTCAACCGTGATGCCCTTGCGGCTGACAAGCACGTCGCCCGGCCGGAAGGCATTGCCCGAAATCGAATTCTCGACCACCGGAAGCAGCACGCGAAGGCGCACCTTGAGCTTCGCCCCCATGATCATCTGCGCGAGGCCGAGCACATTGGCGGCACCGCCCATGTCCTTCTTCATCAGCGCCATGCCGGACGCGGACTTGATGTCGAGGCCGCCCGTATCGAAGCAGACACCCTTGCCGACGAGCGTCACCTTGGGGGCGCCCGCCGGTCCCCAGGAGAAATCAATGAGGCGCGGCGCCTGCGGGCTGGCGCGCCCGACCGCGTGGATCATCGGGAAGCCCTCTTCGAGAGCGCGCCCGGATGTGACCTTCAGCTTTGCCTTGTAGGCCGCAGCAACCGCGCGGGCCGCCGCCTCAAGCTCGTCCGGCCCCATGTCGGAAGCGGGCGTATTGATGAGATCGCGTACCAGATAGGTGGCTTTCGCGGCGCGGAGTACCGCCTCGCGGTCCACGCCCTTAGGGCACACCAGCTTCGCCAGCGGCGGCATAGTCTTGCCATAGACGTCGAACCCATATGCTTCGAGACACCAGCCGAGCGCGAACAGCTCCGCATTTCCGATCGCGCCGTCGAGAGCATAGGTGTTGTCCGGAAGCGACCGGCACAGTTTCGACAGCGAGAAGGGATCGGCATCGGACGGCGCACCGGCCAGCACACGGCCGATCGCACCCTTGGGACCCGGCACCACGAGGACCTTGCCCGGCTGGGCCTTGAAGCCATGGGCATCCGTCCAGGCCCGCGCGTCGGCATCGAGTTCGGCGCGCGCCTTCCTCCACCCGTCGGCCGGAATGACTGACAGCGGAATGCCGCGCTGGGAGGGGCTGAGAAGAAGGTCGGCGGGATCGTGCATGGGCAAGCTCCTGATGAATTGAGTTCTCTTAACCCGGTTAACGCGTATGGTTAATCAATTATTGACCAGTCGCCGCCAAAGATCATTCCACGACTGAAGTGTTGGAGTTCGATCATGGCGCGCTGCGGCAGGTACATTGCTATTCTCTTTGCCTTGGCATCGGCGACGGCCCTTGCCGGCTGCAAGCAGTCAAGCTCCAGTCTCGATTCTTCCAGCGATCTCTCCACAGCCTCCACCTCTGTGCCAGTCTCTTATGAGGCTACCGCGGAACTCAGCAAGAAATGGGAGTCCGACCCAAAGAACGTCAGCAAGGGCCTTGCCTATGCCAATGCTCTCGAATCCATCGGCCAGAGCAAGAAGCAGCTCGAGGTTTACCGCAAGCTTGTTGCCCTCAACCCGGCCAACACCAAGCTCGCGAGTCTCTATGGCCGCAAGCTTGTGAGCATCGGGCGGTCCAACGAAGCGGTCCCCGTGCTGGAACGCGCCGCGCAGTCTGGCGATGCGGACTGGCGTACACATTCGGCACTCGGTTCCGCCTATGACCAGCAAGGCCTCTATCAGAAGGCACGCGCTGAGTATCAGAAGGCGCTGACGCTCGACCCGCAGAACCTCTCGGTACAGAACAACATGGGCATGTCCTTTGCACTTGAGGGCGACCTGAAGCAGGCCGAGACAACCTTGCGCCAGGCCGATGCCATCCCGCGCTCCAAGACCGAGCCGCGCATTCGCCAGAACCTTGCTCTGGTCGTCGGCCTGCAAGGCCGCTTCGACGAGGCGAGCAAGCTTGCGAGCGAGGACCTGCCGGCCGAACAGGTTCAGGAGAACATGGCCTACCTGCAGAAGATGCTGTCCCAGCCCAACACGTGGCAGCAGATCAGCGAGGGTGCCTCGGGCTGATCGTCCGCCTCACTACCAGGCTTCCATGAGCCCGCGGATGACACTCCGCGGGCTTTGTCTTGTCCGGTTGGATGGTCCAGGCGTGGCGTGAAGATGCGCGGCATAAAAAAGGCGCGGGCAGATACGCAGCCCGCGCCTTCCTACGCACGCACTCACAGGTAAATCCTATTCGAGCTTCATCACCATGATGATGGACGGCCCGAGGATGATGACGAAGATGACCGGCAGGAAGAACAGGATCATCGGAACCGTCAGCTTTGGCGGAAGGGCCGCAGCCTTCTTTTCGGCTTCTGCCATGCGGGTATCGCGGTTTTCCTGGGCGAGAACGCGCAGCGCGGTGCCCAGCGGCGTACCGTAGCGCTCGGACTGGATGAGGCTGGTGACGACCGATCTGACGGTCGACAGACCAGTGCGCTTGCCCAGATTTTCATAAGCCTTGCGGCGGTCTTGCAGATAGGAGAGTTCGGCAACCGTCAGCGTCATTTCTTCGGCGAGCGGCACGGAGGCCGAGCCAATTTCGCGGGCCACGCGCTGGAACGCCGGCTCGATCGCCATGCCGGATTCAACGCAGATGAGCAGGAGGTCGAGCGCATCGGACCATGCCTTGCGGATCGACTCCTGGCGGCGTCCAACCATGTTCTTGACGAAGATCGACGGAAGATAATATCCGAACACGGCGCCGATGCCGGTGGCGGCCAGCCGCATCGGCGGGGCTACCTTGTCGGCATAAAGCGTCGACGAATAGACGAACACGAGAACCGCGAGGACCAGCGGCACGGCAAACCGCGCGGCAAGGAACGTCACGAGATGACGCTCGCTTCTCAGGCCTGCCTGGCGGAGAAGGTCGCGCGAGGCTTCGGCCTCGAACACCTTCTTCAGGTTAAGCGCGTCAACCAGCTGTTGCGCCAGTCCGACCTGCTTCTTGTCGCGAAGCTTGTTCTCGTTGCCGACCAGTTGCGCGCGTTGCGCGGCGCGCAGCTTGTCGCGCTCCTGACCCACCGACTTCATGCGGGTCTTCAGTGTGTCGGTTTCCAGCATCGGCGCTGCGATGGTCAGCACCGTTGCGAAAGCAGCCAGCCCGATCAGGATCGTGATCATCGTTTCGATCTGAAGCAGGCTGGCGATGAAGTTCAACATGGGTAAAGCCCTGATTCTAGATCTGGAAGTTGATCATTTTGCGCATCACCAGGACGCCGGTGAGCATCCACATTCCGCAGCCCATCAGCATGATGTTACCGGTGCTGGTGTTGAAGAGCGGGTTCAGGTACTCGGGGTTCAGCACGGTGAGGGCACCCATGATGACGAAGGGCAGCGCGCCGATGATGGCCGCCGAGGACTTGGCTTCCTGCGACACGGCACGAATCTTGGCCTTCATCTTCTTGCGGTCGCGGAGCACCTTTGAAAGATTGCCCAGCGCTTCGGAAAGATTGCCGCCGGTCTTCGACTGGATCGACATGACGATGCCGAGGAAGTTGACTTCCGACAGCGGCATCCGCTCGAACATGCGCTCGATGCCCTGGTCGATGGTAATACCCACGCGCTGACCCTCGACAACTTCCATGAACTCGGGTCCAACGGGCGGGCCCGACTCGGCCGCGATGATCTTCATGGCATCGGATACCGGAAGGCCCGCCTTGAGGCCGCGCACCATCACGTCGATGGCATCGGCGAAATCATGCAGGAAAATGTTCTGCCGGCGCTTGCGGAGGAAATTGAGAAACCAGCGCGGGAAGCCGAGAAAGCCCACGATGCCGCCCAGCACGGCCACGTACCACGGCACACCGAACACCAGCGGCGGCACTGAAAACGCGATCCCCGTGAACAGCGAAATCACCCAGAACATGTTGGGCGAGATGTCGAGGCCGGACTGCATGATCATCATGCGCAGGGTCATGCGCTTCTTGCGCTGCCGCTCGCGTTCGTCAATCTGCTTGAGCGTTTCCTGAACCTGCTTGCGGCGATTGTCCTTCTGGCCGTCCACCAGCCTGCTGAAGGCAGACTGCTTCTGCGAGGACATGGCTTTCCTGTTCTCGGCAATGGCGCGGACACGGGCCTCCGCACCACCACCTGAGATCAGCGGAAACAAAAGCGCCAAGGCAACGCCGCCCACGGCCACGGCAACCATGGCGATGAATGCGAGTTGTGTCAGATCGGCTCCGAAGAACATCGAACTACCTGCTTTCTGGAAGGATCAATCAGTCAACCTCGTTCCGTGCCTCGGCCTTCTCGAGGGCTTCGGCAAGGCGGCGTTCTTCATTGTAGTAGCGTGCGCGGTCCCAGAAATGCGGACGCGCGATGCCTGTCGAGCGGTGGCGGCCGATGATCTTGCCATTCGCGTCCTCGCCCACGATTTCGTAGACAAAGAGGTCCTGGGTGATGATCACGTCACCTTCCATGCCGACCACTTCGGTGATGTGGGTGATGCGGCGCGAACCGTCACGCAGGCGCGAGGCCTGCACGATGACGTCGATCGAGCCGCAGATCATTTCCTTGATGGTCTTGGACGGCAATGAGAAGCCGCCCATAGTGATCATCGATTCCAGACGCGAGATGCCTTCACGCGGAGAGTTGGCGTGGAGCGTTCCCATCGACCCGTCGTGACCCGTGTTCATCGCCTGCAGGAGGTCGAAGGCTTCGGGGCCACGGACTTCGCCGACGATGATGCGTTCAGGACGCATACGCAGGCAGTTCTTGACGAGATCGCGCATGTTGATCTCGCCTTCGCCCTCAAGGTTGGGCGGGCGGGTTTCGAGACGCACCACATGCGGCTGCTGCAACTGCAATTCGGCGGCGTCTTCGCAGGTGATGACGCGTTCATCGTGGTCGATGTAGCCGGTCAGGCAGTTCAGGAGCGTGGTCTTGCCTGAACCCGTACCGCCGGAGATCAGGACGTTGCAACGCACGCGGCCGATGATCTCGAGGATCGTGGCGCCTTCCGGCGTGATCGATCCGAACTTCACGAGATCGGGAAGCTTGAGGCGGTCCTTCTTGAACTTGCGGATGGTGAGGGTCGGGCCGTCGATGGCGAGAGGCGGCACGATCACGTTCACACGCGAACCGTCCATGAGACGGGCGTCGCAAATCGGGCTTGCTTCGTCAACACGCCGGCCGATCTGGCTCACGATGCGCTGGCAGATGTTGAGAAGCTGGGCGTTGTCGCGGAAGCGCACGCCTGTCTTCTGCATCTTGCCGCCAACTTCGATGAATGTCGTGCTGGCGCCATTGACCATGATGTCGGCGATGTCGTCGCGCGCCAGCAGAGGCTCCAGCGGACCATAGCCCAGAACGTCGTTGCAGATGTCCTCGAGCAGGTCCTCCTGTTCGGCGATCGACATCACCACGTCTTTCAGGGTGATGATCTCGTTGACGATGTCGCGGATCTCGTCGCGCGCGGCGTCGCGGTCGAGCTGACCGAGCTGGGTCAGGTCGATGGCGTCGATCAGCGCGTTGAAGATCGTGCTCTTGATGTCGTAGTAGTTTTCGGATTTCCGCGGACCAGCGCTCGCCTCTGGCTTCTTCTGGGCCGGGGCCGCGACAGGGGCGCTTGCCTGCTGCGCGGGCCGGGCGGACTGCGCACCAAATCCTCCGGGCATTGGCAGGTCGGGAATGGCGGCACCAGGCGCTGACAGGGCAGCCGGCGGAACTGACGGCTGACCGGCGGGCGGCAGGCCGGTCGTTGCACGATTGTCGTCTGAGCGCTTTCCGAACATTACTTCTTCCTCAGCATCGACAGCTTGCCGAGCAGGGGCAGCGAGAGCTTCGCCGCACGCTTGGCAGGCTTGTCGGTTCCAGCGATGATCTGGACGAAGTTGCCAAGGGCCTCGGCGGCCTTTGATTTCGCTGCGACCTCGAAGACCATCTGGCCATTGCTCTGAGCCGTGCCGAAGGTCTGCGCGTCATACGGCAGAATACAGGCGACATCGATGCCCACGGCCTTGCCAAAGTCAGCCGGAGGAATCTCGGGCCGCTTCGGAACACCCACCTGGTTGAGAATGAGTTTCGGCGGCGGATCGTTGGGCCGCGCGGACTTCAGGAGATCGACCAAGTTCTTGGTGTTGCGGAGGCTTGCCAGTTCCGGGGTGGCTGTGATCACCACCAGGTCGGCATGCATCAGCGTGTACTTGATCCAGGGTGCCCACATGTTCGGCACGTCGACCACGATGCAGGGAACACTCGACCGCATGGCATTGAGGATCACCTCGATGGCATGGGCTTCGATGCTCACGTCACGGTCGACACCGCCCGGACCGCTGAGAAGGCTGAGCTTGTCACCGAGCTTAGTCAGAAGCCGCTCGATCAGGGTAGCATCGAGACGGTCAGGCTGGCCGAGAGCGTCGAAGATGCCGCTGGACACATCCTGATTGAAGTTGAGGCCCGCCGTTCCGAAGGCAAGGTCGAGATCCGTGATGACAGTCTCTGTCGCATAGCGCTTCGACATCATCCAGGCGGTGTTGTGAGCCACCGTGCTGGAGCCGACGCCACCCTTGGCGCCAACGAAGGCGATGACGCGGCCAAGCGGCGACGACTTGGGATTCTGGTAAAGATTGGCGATTGTCTCGATCACCTGCATCTGATGAAGCGGCGCCACGAGATATTCGCTGACGCCTTGCCGGATGAGCTCGCGGTAGAGGACTACATCGTTCAGGTGGCCGATGACGATAACCTTGGTGTCGGGCTGGCAGACCTGAGCCAGTTCGCCAAGCTCGGACAGGATCACATCGCGCGATCCATGGGTCTCGACCAGCAGCACGTTGGGGGTCGCCTGAGTCTGGAACACCTGGACGGCTGCCATGATGCCGCCGAGCTGGATGGTCGTGTGAGCCCTGGCCATGCGGCGGTCGCCAGCTGCCATCTGCATCGTCTCGGCTGTCTGCTGGTTGTCGCAGAAAGCATGGATGTTGATGCGGGGCACCAGGGCAACAAGACTCTGGTCACTGCCGAAAGAGCCGGCATTTGCCTGCGCGGTTTGGTTTATCATTGTGCCCGTCCTGAATATTTCAATCTGTTGAACAGCTTACTGCCCGCCGCCCGCCGTAGCGGGCTCGGAGAAGCCAGGGTCGGTGTTGGGCGCCGTCCAGGCACCAGCGTTGTATTTCTTGATCACGCCCGAGCGCGCCGCACCGTAGGCCGGCGACATGCCACGCGGAGTCTCGAAGTCTTCCGGACTTGCCACCATGGCGGCCATGTTGTTCTGGAGCGCGCAGCCCTGGTTGGGATAGGGCTCGTTATAGTTGTTGCCCTTGAGGTTTTCCGACCAGTCACCGCATTCCTTGGTGACGGCGACCTTGCGGTGGAAGGCAAGCGTGACGCTTGGCGCGGTGCCCTTGTAGCTGCTGGTGCGGATCATCGAGCGCGGAACGCCCTGCTCCACCAGCACGCCGACTGTCTGCTCGGCGACATTGCGGGCCGACCTGCTGCCGGAAGCATAGGTCACCGAAACGATGGAGGTGGCATTGCCGCGCGCGTCCTGGGCGAAGTTGATCACGCTGTTGAGCTGCTCGGGCCGCAGGCTTCCCGCCTTCGCCGATACGTTGATCTTCACAGGCGCATCGACGACCTTGATCGGATAGCGCTCCTCGATCGAGGTTGCGACATACTGGTCGTCGAAGGTGCCGTACTCCTGCGAACAGCCGGCGAGAAGAACCGCGGTCATCAAGGCCAGCATCGTCGGCACGCGGCGTGCGCTGGAGGAAAACATCGGATGATACGTCATGACTCTCTCCAACCTACTCGATGATGTAGCCGACCTGGCCATGGTAGACACCGTTCGGGTGCTTGCCGGGCGGGCCGTAGATCTTGTTGAGGCGCCCGAAGAATATCTGCTGCACGTCTGTCGGCGGATTGAAACCGTCGATCGGCGTCGCAAGATCGGACTCGTGCACCGGGTTCACGATGTAGGGCGTGACGATCACAACAAGCTCGCTCTGGTTCTTCTGGTAGGAGCGGCTGGCGAACAGAGCTCCCAGAACCGGTACGGAGCGCAAGCCGGGTGTCCCGTCGAGATCCTGTGTCGTGACATCCTTGATGAGACCCGCAAGCATCATCGAACCGCCGCTGGGAATTTCGACCGACGTCTGCGCGTTGCGCGTGTCGATCGTGGGCTCGCCGCTTCTGGTGATCTCACCGATGTCGCTCACCTCGGTGCGGACGTTCAAGCCGATCCGGCCTTCCGAAAGGACAGTCGGTGTGAAGTCCAGTGAGATGCCGTAAGGCTTGAACGACACACTGCAACTGCGGTCACCAATATCGCCGGTGCAATAGTCGTAAGGATATTCACCGCCGGCATGGAAACGGGCCGGGGCACCCGATACTGCGGTAAGCGTGGGTTCGGCCAGTGTCGTCGCAAGTCCCTGGGTCTCGAGGGCCTTGAGTTGAACGTCAACCGAGACGCCGTCATCGAGATAGGACCCCACCGCGTCGAAGATAGCCGGCTGGTTGACCGGCATCGGGTTTGAATTGAACCCGAAATCGAACTTGCCGACGCTGAACTGCGAATTGATGTTGATGCCGAGTTGCTTCATCACCGTGCGCTTGAGCTCGACAACCCGCACCTTCAGCATCACCTGGTCGCCCTCGGCGATCTTCAGCGTGTTGAGGATCTTGCATTCGCAGGTATCGTTCACGAAGCGCAGCGCCAGATCCTCGGCCATCTTCGATTCGACGGCATTGGCGGCGGTGCCCTTCAGCACAACATTCATGCCGGTCGTATCGACCTGGATCTTGTTACCTGGGATGGTGCGATCAATCAGCTTCTTGATGGCCTTCGAGTCGAGCGTCACTTCGAGATCAAGGTGAAGCACTTCCTGACCGTTGGCGTCGAAGAAGAAGATGTTGGTCTGAGCCGGCGACCTGCCGAAGAGATAGGCCGTGGTCTTGTTGCGGATGACAACATCGACGACGGCGCTGTCACCGACGATGACATCCTTTACGTCCGCGGGCAGCTTGATCACCGCGCTCTTGGCGAGGCCGATGCGGAGGAAGTGCCCGTCATCCTGCTGGCCGCCAGTGGTCTGGCTGAAATCGTAATCCGTGGCGAAGGCGGGAGCCGCGGGAAGCAGCGCCATGGAAGCAAGCGCGAGAGTGGCGCCTGCCATCACAGCCACACGCGAAGTCCCGGAACGGTGCCGGCCGGCGAGCAGGTGAGCGATATTGGAGAGGAACATGTTCATAGGCCTCAGCGGCTGGTGATGACGGTTTCGACGCCGTAGCGGACGATCACGCGATCGCCATCGGCGGATTTCTTGCTGCCCTTGAAGGCGTCGGAGAGCACGGGCCTTGTGTCCTGCACACCGCTATCCCCGCCCTCGGCAATCGAGCGGAGCGCCAGAGAGAGCTCGCCCGCGGCCTCGACCTTGGTGATCACTTCGGACTGCTGCGGATCCAGTTCCAGCACCGCGGTCTTGCCTTCGGTGACGGTGACCTTGTCCTCGCCGGCTTCCTGACGGAAGGTCTGGTTGATCGCCAGGACGCGCACGTTGGTGAGAACGGTCTCGCTGCGCACAACCTTGCCCGAACCATCCGGGCCATCGAGCTTGCGCGTGAGGATGACATCGACGCGGTCGTTGGGAAGAATGAAGCCGCTCACGGCGGAGCGCTCGGAAATGGCGACCGAGATGGCGCGCATGCCCTGCGGCAGGATAGCGCTCATGAAACCGCCTTCATTGGGCATCACCAGCTTGCGGTCGACGATGGGCTCGCCGCTGAAGATCGGCAGGCGGGCACGCGCCATCTTCATCTTCTCGAGCGCGTCGGGATTCGAATCCTTGGTGATCATCAGCTCACCGACATTGTCCTGCGGCCAGTCGCGCCAGTTGATGGCGGCATCGCCGAGACGTTCGCCGAGAGCGAGGTCCTTGGAGGCCACGAGGACTTGCACCATCGGAACCTTGTTGACTTCGACGACTTCCTTGACGGACTTCTTGCCGATCACGCCCTTGGCAAGCACACCGGCCAGAGCAGCGGAGCCGAGCGCCAGCCCGAGAATGAGAATACGTGCCTTGTTCATCGATAAATCCTTGTCTGCGACGCAAACGCTGTTCCGCGTTGTCTACTTTCTGATGGAATGGTCAAATTTGCGTTAACTCTGTTCATGACTCACACGATCCCGGCCGGCATCCACCAGCTCTGGGGGAACGCGAGGATGGCGCCAATGGCGAAGGCATAGCCGTAGGGAACATTCGGCTTGATCGACCCCAGGCGGCGGAAGATCGAGCCATCCTTGATCTCGGATGCGACGTTGATTGCGGACCAGAGCCCGACACAGAGCGCGAGAATCCCGCCCGCGAAGGCTGTCATCACGAGAAACGGAATGAGATCGGGCCAGCCGAGCCAGAGGCCGGCTGCAGCGAGGAGCTTCGCGTCGCCACCGCCAAACAGCCCCAACGAGAAGAGTATGAAGCCCGCGACAAACATGCCGAAGCCAACGCCGATGTTCAGCAGGATCATGTCCCAGGGCATTCCGGTGATGAATGCCATCGGGAAGAACAACAACGCGATGAGGATCGTGAGCCAGTTCGGAATCCGCATGGAGAGTGCGTCGCCCGCCCCGGCAACGATCATCAGAAGCGGGAATACAGTTACGGAAAGAAAGCCTGTCATGAAGCGACCGATCTAGTCCACGGTATGAAGGGGAGATGGTGGAGCGACAGTCCCACGGGGTGGTTTAAGAGCGGGTTAACTCTAAGGCGCAGGCCTGCGCAAAAAATCCACCGGCTCGAAAGCCGGTGGATTCCGGTCGTCAGTTCCTTCGGCAGCCCGGAGGCAGCGCAAGGAAACGCGATTACGTGCCCGACGAAATGTGGCCGGCGAGCGAAGAGAACTTGCCGGTGACAGCCGAGGCCAGGATCGGCATGGCGGTCACGAGGGCGAGGCCCATGGCAGCAGCGATCAGACCATACTCGATGGCGGTCGCGCCCGACTCGTCTTTCACGAAACGGAGGAGATTTTTCATTTTGCAACTTTCCCGTATTGAGATGGTGTTGAACCGCCGCTGCCTCAGGCAGCGATGGTATTACGTACCAGACGAAATGTGGCCGGCGAGCGACGAGAACTTGCCGGTGACAGCCGAGGCCAGGATCGGCATGGCGGTCACGAGGGCGAGGCCCATGGCAGCAGCGATCAGGCCATACTCGATAGCCGTTGCGCCAGATTCATCCTTCACGAAACGCATGAACTTGTTCATTTTAAACTCCACTAGATTACAGCACCTGGCTCATACTCAACCGCGCTCTCTGCGCTGTCTTCCGTGAACCATGCTCCGGACATTAGGCGGGACGTTTTAATGCCAAGTAAATCGAGCCGTTAAAGGTCTTAAATGCTGTCAGGCTTGGGCATTTTGGTTTACGAAGCATTTATTCGTTCTTTAAAATTGAATTTATACTTGTATATCGTGGTTACTATTTTCTGTATTTTGACATCGAGCAGGAGAATTACTCTGTGAAGCACAGCAGGCCAAAGAAGCAATTCGTTGCACTATGAGATTGTGCAAGATTCTCCTGTAGTTACACCAGGTGAACATTGGGACAGTTGTTCAATGAAAGAGAACGAATGCCTTTGACCCGGCCACAAACCTTGCGGAACGGCTGGTGATGATCGCTGTGCAGGAGGGAACTTTGCCGCGCGGCAGAAGGCTTAAGGGAAGATTCACCATTCTTGCGTCAAATGGGGGCCGAATAACAGCGGGTCCCGCCTCGTCGCTGCGGTCCCTTATCCGGAGTCCATGCTCACATGTCTATCCCGACCAAGTTGCACGCTTTCTCCGCCTTGATGGGTTTGGCTCTATTTGCATCAGTGTCTTCAGCCCACGCCGCAGAATCACTGACGGTGCTGGCCGATCAGTCGAGAATCATCAGGCTCGATCGGGCTCCGGGCACGGTTGTTGTCGGCAATCCCAGCATTGTGGATGTCACGATCCAGGGCAATCAACTTTTCCTGCATGGCCGCGCCTTCGGAAAGACCAATGTCATGGTCCTTGACGATGGCGGCAATGCGCTCGCCGAGTATAATGTGAATGTCGGCCTCGAAGACGACTACAGCGCGGTGGTGTTCAAGGGCTCACCCGGCGGTGTTCTGCGCTCCACCTATACATGCAAGGGTGATTGCGAGGTGGTTCTGCACATTGGCGACGACAAGGACGCGTTCAAGGTTGTTCACGAACAGCACAAGAACAAGCTCGGCATTGCGCAAGACCAGAAGCCCGGCGAAGAAGACACCGATGGCGGGAACGGCCAGAACGATCCCTCACAATAGTCATTCCATCCATCTCGACCAAAGGCCCCGGATCTCCGGGGCTTTTCCATTTTGGCAGCCGTCCTGGCAAGATTGTGTAAAAATTGAATCGAGTGTTTCACCAATCCTAAATGCCGTTTTGCTAGCATTTAATCGTTCTGGAGAGCCGGTCAGCGAGAAGACCGGGGTTCTCCGCGACAGGAGACCGTGATGAAAATTCCTTCAAGTTCCTGGCTGGGGCGCCTTGCCGCCCGATACAAGCGTTCGCAGGACGGTGCGACGGCGGTCGAGTTCGCACTTGTTGCCGGACCATTCTTCTTCGTGCTCGGCTGCATTTGCGAGACCGGGCTGATGCTCTTCACGGAATACGTGATCCAGAACTCCGTCCAGGAAGCGGCCCGCATGGTCCGAACCGGCCAGGTCTCGGCGGGAGACGGAACAATCATCCTTTCATCTTCCGACTTCAAGGACAAGATCTGCGAGGGTGTGAGCATCATCATCGACTGCAATGGAGCGGTCAACGTCTACGTGAACAGCGCCACCACATTTGCGGCGCTCACGACATCCATCGCCGACCCCCTGACTGTTGGCGTTGGAGCAGACGGGAGCGACTATACAATGGTGTATCAGCCGGGAGGACAGCTCAGAGCTTCGACCGTGATAGCCACCTACGATTGGGATTTCGCCTTCCCCTTCATGGATTTCCTTGGCAACTTCAGAGACGGGCGCATCCGCCGCCTCTATGGCCTTGCCGTTTTCCGCAACGAGCCGTTTGGAACCTGATGCACATGCTCCGCACACTTGTCCGCCTCTGGAAGAACCAATCCGGCCTCGCCGCGCTGGAAGTGGCATTCATCATGCCGTTTCTTCTGTTCCTGTATTTTGGCCTCGTCGACTTGACCGCGATGATCTCTCTGAATCGCAAGGTGACCTATGCCGCCAGCGTGGTAGCCGATCTCGTGACGCAAAACGATACCTCACTGACAGCCGCCGATATTGACGACTACTTCAGGGCCGCGGCGCTGGTCATGAAACCCACGCCGATGACCAACATCCGGGTCGAGGTACATCAGTATCGCAGAGTAAGCGGCACCATAACCAACCAGTGGACGCGACGGTCCGCCAATGGCGCCAATTGCGCCGCGCCGAGCACTGCCGACATGGACAATCTGATGACCGACGGCAATGACCTGATCGTCGCCGTACTCTGCACGACTTACTCGCCCTACGTTGCGACTTTTCTCGGCGAGAACATCCTCGGAGCGACAAGCTTCTCGATGAGCGAGCAGATCGCCCTTCGCCCCCGTCAATCCGCCACGCTGGCCTGCACCGGCTGCTAGAGTCTCTGGCGGTCAATTGACCGCCGATAGGCCGCACGAAAGCTTCGTGGTGATTCGCCCCTTCTTGGGCTAAGGCATCGCGCCGGAGCAAGTGCCTTGGATCTCACCGTCTTTCTCGCCGTTCTCCTCGCCGCTGTCATGCATGCGAGCTGGAACGTCCTCGTCAAGCTGAAGCTGGATCGCTTCCTGTCCCTCTGCCTCATCCAGACGCTCATGGGCGTGATGGGGCTCGGCATGCTCGCGGTGTTTCCGTGGCCCGCCGCCGCCTCGCTCCCCTATGCGTTGGCATCCGGCGTGCTTCACCTGGGCTATAATCTTTTCCTCGCCCGCAGCTACCGCACAGGCGACCTGAGCCAGGTCTACCCCATCGCCCGCGGAGCTGCCCCGCTCCTCACGCTTCTCGCCACTGTCATCATCGTCCATGAAGAAGTGAGCGCCATCGGTGCGCTGGGGATCGGGATTCTGGTGGCCGGCATCTGGTTCGTGAGTCTCAGGGGAAAGCACAGTCTTCGCCTCGATCCGGCAACGCTGTTCTTCGCGCTGGGCACGTCTGTCTTCGTTGCAGCCTATACCGTGGTCGACGGGTTGGGCGGGCGCGTCTCGGGCTCGCCCTCCTCGTATGCCGCACTCGTCTTTGTCTTCGATGCGATCTTCCTCGCTGGAACGGCCTTCTGGCTCAGGGGCCCCGGCATCGTGCGTCAGGTTGCGCCGTTCTGGAAATCGGGAACGGCCGGCGCATTGCTCTCCGCAGGCGCCTACTGGATTGCCATCTGGGCCATGTCGGAAGCCCCAATTGCCAGCGTGGCTGCACTGCGCGAGACCAGCATTCTCATCGTCATGCTGCTCTCGATGCGCTACCTCAAGGAAACCGTGACATGGCCACGGCTTGCCGGCGCCATGCTCATCGTCGCGGGCGCCGTCTTGATCCGCATGTCGTGATGGCTCGCCTGCCCGGTCAGGCGCTGCCGATCAGAATGCCCGTCAGGAACACAAGAAAGCCGCCCACCGCAATCTGGAACGCCGCCTTCAGGAACGGCGTGTCCATGTACTTGTAGCGGATCCACGAGATCGCCCAGAGTTCGAAGAACACGACGATGATCGCAACCCAGGTGGCAATCTGGAAGTCGGGGATAAGATAGGGCAGCGTGTGGCCCAGTCCGCCAACCGCCGTCATGACACCCGCAGCGACACCGCGAATCAGCGGATGACCGCGGCCCGTGAGCTTTCCGTCGTCTGACAGACCTTCCGCGAGCCCCATGGAAATACCAGCGCCGACCGAGGCCGCCATGCCGACAAGAAATGTCTCCCATGTATTGCCAGTGGCGAAGGCGGCCGCGAAGAGCGGCGCCAGTGTTGACACGGAGCCGTCCATAAGCCCCACAAGGCCGGGCTGAATGACCTGCAAGAGGAACAGGCGGCGCTTGGCCTCGCCTTCTTCGATCTTGGCATCTGCCGTCAGGTGCTGGAAGCCCAGCTTCACCGCAAGCGATTCGTGGCCTTTCTCGGCCTCGGCAAGGTTCAGCAGTAGCTTCTTGATCTGCGGATCCTGGCTCTGTTCGGCGGACTGCTTGTAGAAGCGATAGTTCTCGAGTTCGATGACTTCCGCGCGCTGGCGCATCTCCTCGATGTTCATCTTGCCGATGGTCCACGCGGGCTTGTGGCGTACGAAGCCCTGCACGTCACTGCGTCGGATCAACGGGATGAAGTCGCCATACTTCTTCTGGTAGAGCTCGGTCAGCCAGCGGCGGTGGTCGTGTTCCTCTTCCGCCATCTCCATGAAAACCTTGGCGGATGCCGGGTACGTGTCCATCAGGGAATGGGCGAACCCCGCATAGGCGCGCGCATCGTCGTCCTCGCTGGAGATGGCGAGGGCCAGGATTTCCTGTTCGGTGAGGTCGGAGAAGCTTTTCAAGATCGGGTCAGTCCATTCATGCGGGAGTTAATCTTAGAATCATTCCAAAATATGGTCCAGCTTTCCATTCGGATCATCCCCAAACCCGTCCTTAACGCAATTGTCGCAGGATAGGCTCCGCGTTCGACGGGGATATGATGACCACGACCACCTATGATAGGCTTGCCCAACGCCTGACGGCCGGGGCATCGGCGAGACTGAGGCAGACCGGAGCCGCCGTGCTGGCCGGATTCCGCCAGCACTCGATGCTCTATGCGCTGGCGCTCGGCACCTATGGCGTGGGCCTCATCCAGAGCATGTGGCTGGGCGTTCCCTTGTCCTTCGGCCTCGTCGGTATCGTCAGCGGCACAACGTTCGTCTTCCTCTTCCTCATCATCGGCCTGTGGCTCGCCATCGAATTGGCAAGGCTGTGGTGGACCGGCTATCAGGGAAGCCCCGCGAAGGCGCTCAAGGCCAAGCTGCTCGACGACATCCTGGCACCATCGCGCGTCTCCAACACGATCCACGCCTTCACCGCCAACGGCGTATTCTTCGTCGGCTTCCTCACGATCAAGAAGAACATCCCCATCGCCATTCCCTTCGCCTGGGACCAGCCCTTCATGGCGCTCGACAAGGCATTGCACTTCGGCTGGCTGCCGCACGAGATTCTGGCGCCGCTGTTCCAGTATCCGTTTGTCACTTTCCTGGTGAACGTGAACTATAACCTGTGGTTCGCCGTGCTCACGGCCTTCTTCTTCTGGCAGGGCTTCCGGAAGGACGACACGCGGCTTCGCCAACAGTATCTCCTGTCCTATCTCATGACGTGGGCAGTCGGCACCTGCCTGCTCGGCACGCTTCTGTCCTCGGCAGGCCCGTGCTTCTACAGCTTCGTGGTGACGGACGCGGACCCGTATGCCGGGCTCATGTCCTACCTTGCGGAGGCAAACTCGCATTATCCCATCTGGGCCGTGCCGACGCAGGCCACGCTTTGGCAAAGCCACCTTGACGGTTTCGGCGAGATCGAGGGCGTATCGGCCATGCCTTCCATGCACGTCGCGACGACGATCCTCTTCATCCTTTGCGCCTTGGCCTCGGGCAAACGCTGGCTCATCTGGTTCAGCGCGCTGTTTTCGCTCTCGATCTTCTTAGGGTCCATCCTGCTCGGATGGCACTATGCCGTCGATGGCTATCTGGGTGCCTTGATCGCCATCGCCTGCTGGAAACTCAGCGGCTGGTGGGTGAAGCGGAGCTTCGCATGACCTCTCTCGCTGTTCCCGTCAGCCGCGCCGCTGAAACACTGAATGCAATCCGCGACGGCCTCCGCACCCATGCGCTCCTGTACTCCTTTGCGCTCTTCGTTCTGACGGCGGCGGTTCTCGAATCGCAAGTACTCGGCATTCCGCTCGACTTGCAGATGGTGATGATCTTCTCCGGCCCCGTGCTGCTGGTCTTGCTCGTCATGATGATCATCGGGCTCGCGAAGGAGACGGTGCGCCTCGCGCGAACAGGCCATCAGGGCAGCCTCGCCCTCGCGCTCGGCGCCAAGCTGAGAGACGATTACTTTACCCCCACCCGCATCTCGAACGGGCTCCATGCCGTCATCTTCATGACGGTCTACATGGTGGGTTATACTTTCATCAAGCGGGCCATTCCGCTGGCCGTTCCGTTCCAGTGGGACGTGACCTTCATGGAATGGGACAAGGCGCTGCACTTCGGCACCCATCCCTTCCAATGGCTGAGCCCGCTGCTGGACCATGCGTGGATCACGCTTCTTCTCAACGTGAACTACAATGCCTGGTTCTTCGTGATGTTCACCCTGTGGTTCTGGCAGGGCTTCGCGAAACACGACACCGAACTCCGTCAGCGCTTCCTGCTCGGTTTCACGCTGACATGGTTCCTCGGCACCTGCGTCCTCGGCACACTGCTTTCATCGGTTGGCCCGTGCTTCTATGGCAAGCTCATCGCCGGACCCGACCCCTACGTTCCATTGATGTCATGGCTCGACACAGCCAACACGCACTATCCCATCTGGTCGCTGAACGTGATGGACGAGTTGTGGCGCAACTACGAGACCGGAACCGGCGTGGTGAACGGCATCTCCGCCATGCCCTCGATGCACGTCGGCACCAGCGTCCTCTTCGCGCTACTTGGTTTCGCCTCCGGCCACCGCTGGATCGGCTGGCTGCTCACAGGATTCGCCAGCCTGATCTTCATCGGCTCCATCCACCTCGCCTGGCACTACGCCATCGACGGCTACGCCGGCGCCGCCGTCGCATTCTTCGGCTGGTGGGCGGCGGGGAAGCTGGTGAAGTGGGATCGGTCGCTCAGAGGCGTCTAGTTCTCATCCATCTTCAGAGCTGAGATGAAGGCTTCCTGCGGGATTTCGACCTTGCCGAACTGCCGCATCTTTTTCTTGCCTTCCTTCTGCTTGTCCAGAAGCTTGCGTTTGCGGCTGATGTCGCCGCCGTAGCACTTGGCGGTCACGTCCTTTCGCATTGCGGAGAGCGTTTCGCGCGCCACGATCTTTCCGCCGATGGCGGCCTGGATCGGGATCTGGAACATGTGGCGCGGAATGAGGTCCTTCAGCTTTTCGCACATCACGCGGCCGCGCTGCTCGGCACGGCCCTTGTGGACGACCATCGCCAACGCATCGACGGGTTCGGCATTGACGAGGATTTGCAGGCGCACGAGATCGCCCTCCTCATAGCCGATCATCTTGTAGTCGAAGCTGGCATAACCGCGCGAAACCGACTTGAGGCGGTCGTAGAAATCGAACACCACTTCATTCAAGGGAATGTCATAGACGACCATGGCGCGCGAGCCCGCATAGGTGAGCTGCTTCTGGCGTCCGCGGCGGTCCTCGCAGAGTTTCAGGATCGAGCCCAGGTAATCGTCGGGAACGAGGATCGTCGCCTCGATCCACGGTTCCTCGATGTTGAGGATCAGCGTCTGGTCGGGCAGGTCGACCGGGTTGTGCAACTCGATCTGCGTGCCGTCGCGCATGTTCACCTTGTAGATGACGCTTGGCGCCGTGGTGATGATGTCGACGTTGAATTCACGCTCGATCCGCTCACGGATGATTTCGAGATGCAGCAAGCCTAAGAAGCCGCAGCGGAAACCGAAACCAAGGGCAGCCGAGGTTTCCATTTCATACGAGAAGCTCGCATCGTTCAGCCGCAGCTTGCCCATCGCATCGCGCAAGTCCTCGAAGCGCGCCGCATCGACGGGGAAGAAGCCCGCGAACACGACGGACTGCGCCGGCCGGAAGCCCGGAAGCGGTGTCACCGCCACCGCGCGGTCATCAACCACGGTATCGCCCACGCGCGTATCGGCCACCTGCTTGATCGACGCCGTGAAGAAGCCGATTTCGCCGGGACCGAGTTCATCGATCATTTCCTTCTTGGGCCGCGACACGCCGATGCGCTCCAGCGTGTAGATGGCATTGGTCGAGACGAGCTTGACCCGCATGCCCTTCTTCATCACGCCGTCGATGATGCGCACCAGCACGACGACACCCAGATAAGTGTCGTACCAGCTATCGACCAGCAGCGCCTTCAGCGGCTTGTCGCGGTCGCCCTTCGGTGGCGGCAGGCGGTTGACGATGGCTTCGAGAACATCTGGTACGCCGATGCCGGTCTTCGCCGAAATCGGGATCGCGTCAGACGCATCGATGCCGATCACGTCCTCGATCTGCTGGCGGATGCGGTCGGGCTCGGCGGCGGGAAGATCGACCTTGTTGAGGACGGGCACGATCTCGTGGTTGTTGTTGATCGCCTGATAAACGTTGGCCAGCGTCTGGGCTTCCACGCCCTGGGAGGCATCGACGACCAGCAGCGAGCCCTCGCAGGCAGCGAGCGAGCGCGAGACTTCATAGGCGAAGTCCACGTGGCCGGGCGTGTCGATCAGGTTCAGCACGTATTTCTCACCGTTCTTCGCCGTATAGTCGAGGCGGACGGTATTGGCCTTGATGGTGATGCCGCGCTCGCGCTCAAGGTCCATCGAATCAAGGATCTGACTCACCATCTCACGGTCCGACACGGCCCCGCAAAGCTGGATCAGCCGGTCGGCCAACGTCGACTTGCCGTGGTCGATGTGGGCGATGATGGAGAAATTGCGGATGTGAGCGGTGTCAATCATGATTGGGGCGGTGTTTGGCATCGGCACCCCACAAGGTCAAGCACCGCATCAGCGCAGCCTTCTCGGCCTCACCGGCGTCGCGTTGAGGGGGTCTTCCGGCCAGGAATGCTTCGGGTAGCGCCCGCGCATGTCGGAGCGGACGGAGGGGTAGCCGTTGGTCCAGAAGGTATCGAGCGACTGGGTGACAGCAAGCGGGCGGCCTGCGGGCGAAAGCAGCTCGATGCGGAGCGGGCTGCGGCCTTCGGCGATGGCCGGCGTGCGGGCAAGCCCGAACATTTCCTGCAGGCGGACGCGCAGCACGGGGTCACCCTCCGTCTCATAGTCGATCCGCACATCGGCACCGGAAGGCACCTCGATCCTGACTGGCGCGAGGCGATCCATCTTGCGGTACAGTTCATGCGGGATCATGGCCTGAATGATCTGGTGCATGTCCAGCCGGTCGAGATGGGCCTTGCGGCTAATGCCGGCGAGATAGGGGGTGAGCCAGTCTTCGAGCGAGGCGAGCAGCGCCTCATCCGAAAGGTCCGGCCAGCCGTCCTCGGGGTAAAGCCGGCGCAGGAACATCGCCCGGGCACGCAACAGCCGCGAGCCATCGCTCCACGGAATGCAGGTCAGCCCCATCTCCCTCACGCCCTGCGTCATCGCCACGGCAATCATTTCTGGATCGGCCTTGGGCTGCGGCTTCTCCTCCAGCACCAGCGCACCGAGCCGCCGCGACCGCGTGGCGCTCACCGCCCTGGCGCGGCTATCCCAGAACACACCATCCCGCGCCTCGATCTGGCTTTCGAAATGCTCCTCGATCTCATGCAGCGACAGGGGTGCTGCGAGGTAGATCTTCTGGTCGCCTGAGGCGCCATCCGTGGTGGCGACCGCCAGCCATTCCTGCGTCATCAAGGCATCGTGTTCCGGAAGGACGGCCCCACCGCCCCCCGACAACCGATATCGCCGGTCGCCGCCACGGCGCTGCGCGATGCGATCAGGGAAGGCATAGGCGATGAGCACGCCTGCGCTCACGTCCGAGGCTTCATCCCTGATTCCGGCGATCTGGCGGACCTGCTTTGCCGATTGCCGGATGCGGTCGCGCGCACCGCCTCTGATCTGGGACAGTCGCGACGTGATGTCGGCACCAGCGCTCCGGGGAAGCCCGTCACGCTCTGAGAGCAAAGTGGCGAGATCGGCAGCAAGAGCGCTTCCGCCCTTCACCACCATGTGGGCAAGGCGCGGATGCAGCGGCAGCTTCACCATGTCCTTGCCCATGGGCGTGATCTTGCCAGAGTCATCAATGGCTTCGAGCCGCTTGAGCAGGTCCTGCGCCTGCGCGAAGGGCGCGGCCAGCGGCGGATCGAGCCAGGGCAGCGCCTTTGCATCGGCCACACCCCATGCAGCGAGTTCGAGGACCAGCGGTGCAAGATCGGCAACGAAGATTTCGGGCTGGTCGTGGGGTGCCAAAGCCCGTGTCTCGGCCTCGGGCCAGAGGCGGTAGCACACGCCGGGCCCAAGTCGTCCGGCGCGGCCCCGACGCTGGTCGGCAGAGGCCAGCGACACCCGCACGGTTTCGAGCGCCGTCATGCCCGACGCCGGATCGAACCGCGGGCTCCGCTTGAAGCCTGTGTCGATGACAGCACCGATGCCGTCGATGGTGAGGCTGGTCTCGGCGATGGTGGTGGCCAGCACGATCTTTCGCTCACCTGCAGGCGACGGACGGATCGCGGCATCCTGCTCCGCGAACCCCATGGCGCCATAGAGTGGGCGCACCGTGGTGCCCTTCGGCAGCGACGATACGTTGAGATCGCCTTCCGTGCGGCGGATTTCAGCCTCGCCCGGCAGGAAGACGAGGATGCTCTGATCCGTCTCGTCGAGCGCACGAAAGACCGCGCGCGCCGCATCGGCTGAAATGGTCTGCCGCTGCGCCTTGTCGAGGTAGCGGGTCTCGACGGGATAGACGCGGCCCGGCGCATCGATGACGGGTGCATTGTCCAGGTGCGCCGAGACCCGCGCCGCGTCGAGTGTTGCCGACATGACAAGGATCTTGAGGTCGTCGCGAAGCCCGCGCTGGATGTCGAGCGTCATGGCGAGGCCCAGGTCACCGTCAAGCGAGCGCTCGTGGAACTCGTCGAAGATCACAAGGCCCGTTCCCTCAAGCTCCGGATCGGACTGGAGCCGCCGCGTGAGGATGCCCTCGGTGACGACCTCGATGCGGGTGCGGGACGAGACCTTGCGGTCGAGCCGCACTGTATAGCCAACCGTGCCGCCGATCTCATCGTTCAGCGTCTCGGCCATGCGGTGCGCGGCATTGCGCGCGGCCAACCGCCGGGGTTCCAGCATCACGATCTTTTGGTTTTTCAACCAGGCAGCATCGAGCAGCTTCAGCGGCACACGCGTCGTCTTGCCCGCACCGGGCTCCGCCACGAGCAACGCGCAGGGACCAGCCGCCAGCGCTTGTGAAAGCTGGGGAATGACGAGGTCGACAGGATACTCAGACGAAGTCATGGCCGGGTCGATAGCCCAACGGGCGTTCTGGCGAAAGCGCGATGCGATTGAGTGAAGCTAGACGAGTTCCTTCGCCCACGGCGGATCGGCTCCGGGACGTGAAACCGTGACGGCGGCGGCGCGTGCTGCGAAGCCCAGCGCCTTTTCGAGATCGGTCTGCGAAATCGCTGCGAGCTTCTTCTTGTCGAGCAGCTTCGCCTGCCGCAAGGCCGTGAGAAGTCCCGCAGTAAACGTGTCACCCGCGCCGACTGTATCGGCGACCTTCACCTTTTCGGCCGGACGGCTGAGTGCAAAGCCCTGCGTGAAGGCCTCCACCCCATCGCCTCCGCGCGTGATGACGACGATCTTGGCACCGAGCTTAAGCCATTTCCGGGCCGTGGCCTTGAAGTCGCTCTTGCCCGTCATGTAGGCGACATCCTCGTCGGACACCTTCACGATATCGGCCATGGCAATCATCCGGGAGAGTCGCGCGAGGTGGGATCGCCTGTTCCTGATCTGGCCGGGACGGATGTTGGGATCGAGCGAGACGACGCGCGACTTCGCCTCGCGCTTCATCAGCGCTTCGAGCGTGGTGCCGCCGGGCTCGGGGATGAGGCTGATGGACCCGAAATGCAGCGCCTGAACTTTTGCGTCCAGCTTGGGCCAATCTTTCTTCTCCAGCATGCGGCCGGCCGAATTGTCGTCGAAGAAGGAATAGCGTGCATGCCCGTCAGTGAGCTTGACGAAGGCAAGTGTGGAGGGCTTGTCCCAGATCTTCGTGTAACGGAGATCGACCTTGCTGGCCTTCAGCCCCTCGCGAAGCATGTCGCCGAAGAAATCGGTGGAGAGCCCGGTAAACAGCCCCGTGGGAACGCCAAGCCGGCCCAACGCAATCGCCGTATTGTAGACCGAACCGCCGCAGAAGGGCTGGTAGACAGGCGATCCATCGGCGGATTTCCGAGGCAGAAAGTCAATCAGCGCCTCGCCACAACACACAATCATGCCGCCCTCCCAACATCCTGATTTTTCAGCAACTATGAGGTAAAAATCGATGAATTGCAATAAATCACTTGCATTGACGTATTGCCCCGTTCATTGACTTGAGCCCGAAAATCGCTATTTGAGCGGCGCACATCAGAAACAAGCGGAAAAAAACTCATGACCCCGCGCATCATCCCCGTCGACCTTTTCGATCTCGTTGTCTTCGGGGCCACGGGCGACCTTTCGCAGCGCAAGCTGCTGCCGGCCCTGTTTCATCGCGACCTGCAGGGCCAGATCCCGCCAGAATCGCGCATCATCGGCTCATCCCGCCGCCCCTTCTCGAACGACGAGTTCAAGGACTTCGCGCGGGCATCGCTCGAGGCCCATGTGGACGAATCCGAGCGCCACGCCGATGTCATGGCACGGTTCATCGACCGCCTCAGCTACGTCGCCGCCGATGCCGCCCAAGACGACGGCTGGATGGAACTGGAAAAGTCCCTGCAGCCCGGCCTCGACCGCATCCGCGTCTTCTATCTCGCCGTCGGGCCTGATCTCTTCGGCCCGATCTGCGAGAAGCTCGGCACGCACAAGCTGGTGACGCCACAGAGCCGGGTGGTGATCGAGAAGCCGCTCGGGAAATCCGGCGCCTCGGCACATGCCTTGAACGAGTCGATCAGCCGTGTGTTCAGCGAACCGCAGATCTATCGCATCGACCACTATCTCGGAAAGGAGACGGTGCAGAACCTGATGGCGCTGCGCTTCGCCAATGCGCTGTTCGAGCCCGTCTGGAATTCCGCGCATATCGACCACGTGCAGATTACTGTTTCCGAGACGCTGGGTGTCGAAGGCCGCGCTGGTTACTACGACACGGCGGGCGCATTGCGCGACATGGTGCAGAACCACATGTTGCAGCTCCTGTGCCTCGTTGCGATGGAACCGCCGACATCGACCGCCGCCGATGCGCTCCGCGACGAGAAGCTGAAGGTCTTGAAGGCGCTGGCGCCCATCACCGGCGATGCCGTTGCAAATCTCTCCGTACGCGGACAATATCGCGCAGGCGCTGCCAATGGCGGCGCGGTGAAGGGCTATCTCGAAGAGCTTGGCTCCAACACGTCCAAGACCGAGACGTTCGTGGCACTGAAGGCCGAGATCCGCAACTGGCGCTGGAGCGGGGTTCCCTTCTACCTCCGCACCGGCAAGCGGCTGCCCTCGCGCGTTTCGGAAATCGTCGTCACCTTCAAGCCGATCCCGCATTCGGTGTTCGAACCATCGGCCGGGCCGATCGCGCCTAACCGGCTGGTCATCCGCCTGCAGCCGGATGAGGGCGTCAAGCTGTGGCTGATGATCAAGGATCCGGGCCCGGGGGGCATGCGCTTGTCTCACGTGCCGCTCGACATGAGCTTCGCGGATGCCTTCAACGTGCGCAATCCGGATGCCTATGAACGGCTCATCATGGATGTGGTGCGTGGCAGCCAGGCGCTGTTCATGCGCCGCGACGAAGTGGAAGCCGCATGGGCCTGGATCGACCCGGTGCTCGATGCGTGGGCCGCATCAAGCGAGTTGCCGAAGGCGTATACATCGGGCACGTGGGGACCGTCAGCCGCCGTGGCGTTGATCGAACGCGACGGCCGCACATGGTATGAGGACCAGGACTTATGATCGAAGCTGAACGCATTTTCGAGGCCCGCGAGCCTCTCGCCGAGACGCTCGCCCGCGACGTGGCCGACGAATTGCTGCGCGCCATCGAGGCCAAGGGCAAGGCGACCCTCGCCGTCTCCGGCGGATCGACGCCGAAGCTGTTTTTCGAGAAGCTCTCGGAAGCTGAGCTCCCATGGCAGCGCGTGACGGTGACGCTCGTCGACGAGCGCCAGGTGCCCGAAACCAGCGAGCGCTCCAATGCCCGTCTCGTCCGCGCCCATTTGCTGAAGAACCGCGCGGCGGCGGCATCGTTCGTTCCGTTATTCGACAATGCCGATGCCGCGAAGGCCGCGGCCTTCGACGTCGTCGTCCTCGGCATGGGCAATGACGGTCACACGGCGTCCTTCTTTCCCGGCGGCGACCACCTCGCTGAAGCGATCGACAGCGACACACCGAAGCGCCTGATCGAGATGCGGGCGCCGGGTGCGGGCGAGCCCCGCCTTACATTCACGCTTCCTGTTCTGGAAGCCGCTGGCCGTCTGAAACTTCATATTGAGGGCGCCGACAAGAAGTTGGTGCTCGCCAAGGCGCTGGCCGATGGCCCGGAAGAAGACATGCCGGTGCGCGCCGTGCTGCGCAGTCCGACGCCTGTCACGCTCTACTGGTGTCCCTGAAACAGGAGGCTTCGATGTCCGTAACCGGAACCATATCGGCCGTAACTGAAAAGATCGTAGAGCGCAGCAAGGCCTCGCGCCGGCGCTACCTCGACATGATCGATGAGGCCGTGGCCCGGCAACCGAAGCGCAAATCATTGGGTTGCGCCAACGTCGCCCACGGCTTTGCAGCCTGCGGCACCGACAAGGATGCCTTGCGCAACGGCTCCGCTCCCAACATCGGGATCGTCACCGCCTACAATGACATGCTCTCGGCGCACCAACCCTTCGAAACCTATCCGGACCTGATCCGCAAGGCGGCCCGTGCGGCAGGCGGCACAGCTCAAGTTGCAGGCGGCGTTCCCGCCATGTGCGACGGCGTCACGCAGGGCGAAACAGGCATGGAACTGTCGCTCTTCTCGCGCGACGTGATTGCACTTTCCACCGCCGTGGCGCTGTCGCACCAGATGTTCGACTCGGCCGTCTACCTCGGCGTTTGCGACAAGATCGTTCCGGGCCTCGTGATCGGCGCGCTATCCTTCGGCCACCTGCCCGCGGTGTTCATTCCCGCAGGCCCGATGACGAGCGGCCTGCCGAACGAGGAAAAGGGCAAGATCCGCCAGCTTTATGCCGAAGGCAAAGTGGGCCGCGACGCGTTGATGGAAGCCGAAGCCAAGTCCTACCATGGCCCCGGCACCTGCACATTTTACGGGACTGCGAATTCCAACCAGATGCTCATGGAGATCATGGGCCTCCACCTGCCGGGCTCGACCTTCGTCAATCCGGGCACGCCGCTCCGCGATGCAATTACCGCTGAGTCGGCGAGGCAGGCGCTCGCCATTACCGCACTCGGCAATGATTACCGCCCCATCGGCCGCATCTATGACGAGAAGGCGGTGGTGAACGGCGTCGTGGGCCTCCTTGCCACCGGCGGCTCGACCAATCACACGATCCACCTGATCGCCATGGCGGCGGCTGCGGGCATCGCGCTTGACTGGAGCGATCTGGCCGAACTCTCCGCAGCAGTCCCCCTCCTCACGCGCGTCTATCCGAATGGCAAGGCCGACGTGAACCACTTCAACGCGGCGGGCGGCATGGGCTTCCTCATCCGCGAACTGCTGGGCGCCGGCCTCCTGCACGAGGATGTCTCGACCATCATGGGTTCGGGCCTCTCGAACTATACGAAGGAAGCAAGACTCGGCCCCCAGGGCGAACTCGTCTATGCGGACGCCGCCGAAGCCTCGCATGACGAGACCGTGCTTCGCGGCTGCGGCAAGCCCTTCCAGCTCACCGGCGGATTGCAGGTGCTCTCGGGCAATCTCGGCACTTCCGTCATCAAGACATCATCGATCCCCAACGACCGCCATGTGATCGAGGCCCCGGCGCGCGTGTTCCATTCGCAGGAAGACCTGCAGGCTGCCTTCAAGGCGGGCGAGTTGAACCAGGACATCGTAGCGGTGGTCCGTTTCCAGGGGCCCAAGGCCAACGGCATGCCCGAACTTCATCGCCTTACGCCGCCTCTCGCGGTGTTGCAGGACAAGGGTTTCCGCGTGGCGCTTGTCACCGACGGGCGCATGTCGGGAGCCTCCGGCAAGGTGCCCGCCGCCATTCACCTGACGCCCGAAGCGGTCGATGGCGGTCCGATCGCGAAGATCCGTGACGGCGACATCGTCAGGCTCGATGCGGACAATGGCACGCTGGAAGTGCTGGCCGACCTTTCCACGCGCGATGCGGTGAAACTCGACCTGTCGCGGAACGAGGCCGGCACGGGCCGCGAGCTGTTTGCCGCATTCCGCAACATTGCAGGCTCTGCCGCGCAGGGCGCTTCCATATTCGGAGTGGGACGATGACACGCGAATACCAGAAGGGCCTCGAGGCCGCATTGAAGCTCGCCCCCGTGGTGCCGGTGATGGTGATCGAGAACGTGGAAGACGCGGTGCCGCTGGCGCGTGCGCTGGTCAATGGCGGGCTTCCTGTCCTCGAGATCACGCTTCGCACGCCGAAGGCCATGGACTGTATCCGCGCCATCGTGGCGGAAGTCGAGGGCGCCATCGTCGGCTCCGGCACGGTGCTGACGCCCGACCAACTGCGTGACAGCGAGAAACTGGGCTGCAAGTTTGCGGTCTCTCCCGGATCGACTGGCAGGCTGCTCGGCGCGGCGGAAGACCACGACATCGCCCTGCTGCCCGGCGGCGTGACGGCATCGGAATGCATGGCGCTGCTCGAATGGGGCTATGCGATCCAGAAGTTCTTCCCCGCCGAACCCGCAGGCGGTGTGCCCTATCTCTCGTCGTTGTCATCACCCTTGCCGCAGGTTCGCTTCTGTCCGACGGGCGGCATCAATGTCGCCAATGCCCAGAGCTATCTGAAGCTGTCCAACGTCATCACCATCGGCGGCTCATGGATGGCACCGAAAAAACTGGTCGAGGCGAAGGACTGGGCGGGAATCGAAAAGCTGGCGCGCGAGGCGGCGGCGCTCAGGGGTTGAGCGCCTATTCCTTCACTCGCTTCAGCGCCGTCACATATTTCGCGATTGCAACAGCCGTCGGTGAGTAGAGCTGCCGGTAGTAGAGCAGCGCCGTGATGAGCAACGTTGCCACGATGCAGGTCGTGGCGCCAGAAAACAGGAACAGCGAGGCGACCGCGTAGTAGAAACCGCGAATGCCGTTATTGATCGACTTCACCGCCTCGGTCAGGACGCGTGCCGTCTGGTCGGCCATCACGCTCACTTCCGGCGTCGAGGCGGCGGCGACGTCGAGGCCGCCCAGCATGGCGAAGACATAGGCCATCTTGCGCAACGCGTAGGTGAAGGCAAAGAGGCACAATACCAAGATGAGCGTCACCAGCGCAAAATTGAGCGCGAAGAGATCAGCACTCATGGGCGCCAGAAAGGTCAGTTCGCGCGTGACGATGTAGACGCGGTTGATGTTGACGAGCGTGCCGACGAGTGCAGCGAGAAGGATGAGCGTCGCAGAACCGAAATAGGACACCGAACTGGAGATATGCCCAAGCATCAGCGCGTCGATGACGCGCTGGTCGCGCGATACGCTCTGGTGCATGTGCAGCCAGCGCAGCCGGACGGCATGGAGCTGCGTGTTGAGCGAGCCCTTGCCGATGAGGCTGAGGATCGGCGTGTAGAACCCCCACAAGAAGAAGATCAGGCCGATGGCAACCGCATGGGCCAGGCTGAAGTCAATGGGCAGGGATGGCAGGTTCAGGCTCATGCAGCCTTGTGCATTTCCTTGATTTCAGTCGTCTTGATCTCCGGCGCCCGCTCCAGCGTGTAGTTCAGGCTGAACGCCGATTGCGCCATGAAGACAGGGTCGCCGTCAAGGTCGGTTGCGATCGAGAAGCGGTTTGCGGTGAGGAACTCGTCAAGCTTCTTCGGGTCGGCGCAGGAAATCCAGCGCATCACCTCATAGCGCGATGGCTCGAATGTGACCGGAACGCCGTATTCATTGGCCAGGCGGTCAGCCAGCACGTCGAGCTGCAGCGCACCAACCACACCGACGATGGCAGGAGAGCCGTCCGCCGGAATGAAGAGCTGCACGACGCCCTCTTCCGCCAGCTGCTCCAGCGCCTCGCGAAGTTTCTTGGCCTTCATCGGGTCGCCCAGTTTCACGCGGCGCAGGATTTCCGGCGCGAAGCTCGGAACGCCGGTGAAGACGATGTCCTCGCCTTCGGTCAACGTATCGCCGATGCGAAGGAGTCCATGGTTCGGAATGCCGACGACATCGCCCGCATAGGCCTCATCCGCAATCGAACGGTCCTGCGCGAAGAAGAACTGCGGCGCGTTGAGCGCCACTATCTTTCCGGTCCGCACCAGCTTCACCTTCATGCCACGCGTGAGCTTGCCCGACGCAAGGCGCATGAAGGCGATGCGGTCGCGATGGTTGGGGTCCATGTTCGCCTGGATCTTGAACACGATGCCCGTCATCTTGGGCTCCGTCGCGTGGACGACGCGGCCCGAGGCCTGCTGGTCGCGCGGCGGCGGCGCATAGGCGATCAAGGCTTCCAGAAGATCGCGCACGCCGAAGTTCTTGATGGCCGAGCCGAAATAGACCGGGCTCAGGTGACCCTCGAGGAAGGCCTCTCGGTCGAAGCTGTGGCAAAGGTCCTTCACCAGTTCGATCTCGTCGCGCCACTTGGCAAGAACTTCGCCCTTGATGAGCGTATCGATGAGCGGATCGGCGGGGCCTGAGACCGGAACGCCATCGGGGTCCTGCTCCAGCTGGCGGACTCGCGGCGTGTTGAGGTCATAGGTGCCCGCGAAGTCCTTGCCCTGCCCGATGGGCCAGACCATGGGCGCAACCGTGAGGGCCAGGCCCTTCTCGATCTCGTCCAGAAGATCGAGCGGATCGCGCGACTCGCGGTCCATCTTGTTGACGAAGGTGATGATCGGAATGTCGCGCAACCGGCAGATCTCGAACAGCTTGCGGGTGCGCGCCTCGATGCCCTTGGCGCCGTCGATCACCATGACGGCGGCATCGACAGCCGTGAGCGTCCGGTAGGTGTCTTCCGAGAAGTCCTCGTGGCCCGGCGTATCGAGCAGGTTGAAGACGACCCCGCCGTATTCGAAGGTCATGACCGAGGTCACGACCGAGATGCCGCGGGCGCGCTCGATCGACATCCAGTCCGAGCGGGTGCGGCGGCGGTCGCCCTTGGCGCGCACCTGGCCTGCCAGCTGGATGGCGCCGCCGAACAGCAGGAGCTTTTCGGTCAGCGTCGTCTTGCCGGCGTCGGGGTGCGAAATGATGGCGAAGGTACGCCTGCGCGCCACTTCCTGTTCGAGCGGGTTGGTCACGTCAAATCCGGGGTGTGATTGGTTGACCTGCTTCCTAGACGGGTTTTGCTGGAGGGTCAAAGCTTTCGCTGTTGCCCAACGCGCCGTGGCATGGCACTTGGGGAAGCAGGGGTTTATATCATGGCTGAACTGGCACTTGTCGGCGACATCGGGGGAACGAACTCGCGTTTCGGCCTGGTGGACGTCGGTTCCACCAGAGTCCGGGACATTGCGGTCCAGAAAAACAACAATTTCGGCTCCCTGGAAGAGTCGATCGGCGCTTATGTGAAGGCGAGAGGCCTGACGGAACTGGCGGCCGCCGCCGTGGCCGTGGCGGGACCGGTCGAGGGCGAGGTCGTCTCGCTCACCAATCGCGACTGGAGCTTCACACGGGAATCGCTGCGGAAGGCCGCTGTGGCGAAACGGTTCCGGCTGTTGAACGATTTCGAGGCGCTGGCCATGTCGCTTCCTCATCTGGAGGGCGACGACGTTGTCCAGATCGGCGGCGAAACGCCACCGCGGCCCGGTGTCAAGATCGTGCTGGGACCGGGAACGGGCCTCGGCATGGCGACGCTTGCGCCTCTGCCGCTGGGCGGATGGATGGCGCTTCCCGGCGAAGTGGGCCACATCACGCTCCCGGTGGCCACCCGCGAGGAATTCGACTGGCGAGAAAAGATGTCGAAGCCCGGCACGCCCTTCGAGTCGGAGGATGCCATCACGGGCGGCGGCCTTCTGCTCATGTACCGCACGATTGCCGACAAGCCGGCCCAGCAGACGCCCGAAGAGGTTTTGCAGGCAGCACTCGCAGGCACCGACGCTGCGGCGGTGAAGACGCTGGACCAGTTCATCACCTGGCTTGCCCGCATCTCGGGCGATGCCGCCATGACCATGCAGGCACGCGGCGGGGTTTATCTCGCAGGCGGCATTGCGCCCTCGATTGTCGAGAAACTGAAGAGCGGGTCATTCCGTTCGATCTTCCAGGAGAAGGGCCGTCTTGCCCATGTGATGCGGCCCATCCCCGTCTATGTCATTGTGGACCGGTTCCCGGCCTTCAAGGGATGCGCCGCGGCCATCGCAGAGTGAGGAGACGATCATGTGGAAGGATACCGACGTTCTCATCGTCATCGACGTCCAGAATGATTTCTGCCCCGGTGGAAAACTCGCCGTTCCGGGCGGCAACGAGGTTGTGCCCCTCATCAACCGGCTGGCGAAGAGCTTCAGGCATGTGGTGCTGACGCAGGATTGGCACCCGGCGGTTCACTCGTCCTTCGCCACCTCGCACCCCGCGAAGAACCCTTTCGAGATCGCCATGATGCATTATGGCCCGCAGACGCTCTGGCCGGAGCATTGCATTCAGGACACGGAAGGCGCGGCCTTTCACAAGGACTTGCACATTCCCCATGCGGAACTGATCATCCGCAAGGGCTTCCGGCAGGAGATCGACAGCTATTCGGCTTTCTTCGAGAACGACCAGAAGACACCGACGGGCCTCGGCGGCTACCTCAAGGAGCGTGGCTTCGAGAAAGTCGTCTGCGTGGGGCTCGCCTTCGACTTCTGCGTGCGCTTCTCGGCGGAAGATGCCCGCAAGCTGGGATTCGACACCGAGGTCATCGAGGCCGCCTGCCGGGCGATCGACCTTGATGGCTCGGCGGAGGCGACACGGAAATCCCTCGCCGAGGCGGGCGTCGTGCTGGCGTAAGCCATCGTCAGTCACACGAAAGCACCATGCGGAAATCGCAGGGGTGGGTAGGCTCGCAGCCGATGTGAACTGACCGCCAAAGCGCGTAATGAACTGACCGGATGAACCCCAACGTCAAAGGCATCCTGCTGATGGCTGCCGCCGTCCTGATCTTCGCGGTCCTCGATGGACTGGCGAAGTATGTGATGCAGACATTGCCGCCGCCCGTCGCCGTGTTCTTCCGCTATCTCATAGCCCTCCTGCTGGCGATGGGCCTGATCGAGCGCACCGGGCGGCCGGCCATCATCATTTCGCGCCACATCGGTCTGCAATTCATCCGTGGGCTGATGCTGCTGGCGTCGACCGTGCTGAACTTCATCGCCCTCACCTATCTGCAACTGGCGCAGACGGCAGCGATCTCCTTCACCATTCCGCTCTGGGTCTGCGCCTTGTCGGTGCCATTGCTGGGCGAGCATGTGGGCATCCGCCGCTGGCTTGCGGTTGTGGTCGGCTTCATCGGCGTTCTCATCATCATGCGGCCGGGCACGATGAGTTTCCACTGGGCCATGTTTCTTTCCCTCGGCGCAACCTTCTGCGGGTCGATCTACAACATCGCGACCCGCAAGGTGGGAGGGCGCGACCGGGCTGAAACATCTCTGTTTTACGTTGGCCTGTTCGGCACCCTGTTCGCCGTGCTGCCCCTGCCATGGTATTGGGAGATGCCACAAGGCATCGAGTGGAATCTGCTGCTCGGCATGGGGCTGGCGGGAGGTGTCGGCCACTTCCTGCTGATCCAGGCGCACAGGCTGGCACAGGCCTCTGTGCTGGCACCCTTCATCTATACCCAGATCATCTGGATGATCCTGATCGGCTTCATCGTCTTCAGGGACGTGCCCGACATGTGGACGCTCATTGGTGCCGCAATCGTCGTCGCAAGCGGCCTCTTCGTCTTCGCGCGAGAACGGAAGTCCAGGGACGGCACCGAAGTACCGGCCCCGGTTGATTGAGTCGGGCTCTCGCCAACAGAAGTGTGTGGTGTCTTACGCCAGCGTATAGGCCGTCTTGATCCCGGTGTAGAAATCAACCGCGTGGCGGCCCTGCTCGCGCGCGCCATAGCTTGAGCCCTTCCGGCCACCGAACGGCACGTGATAGTCGACGCCCGCCGTGGCGAGGTTCACCATCACCATGCCGGCCGCAGATTTCTTGCGGAAGTCGGAGGCATATTTCAGCGACGTGGTGACGATGCCCGACGACAGGCCGAAGGCCGTATCGTTGGCAACGCTCAGCGCCTCGTCATAACTCTCGACCTTGATGACGGATGCCACCGGACCGAAGACTTCCTCGCGATTGATGCGCTGCGCATTGTTGGTGCCGATGAACAGCGCGGGCGAGAGGTAGTTGCCCTTGGTGTCACGGTTGAGCCGCTCGCCGCCCCAGGCCAGTTCGCAGCCTTCGTCCCGCGCGATCTGGATATAGCGCTCGTCCTGCGCCATCTGCGACTCGTCGACGACAGGACCAATCACCGTGCCGTCCTTCAGCGCGTGGTCGACCTTCAGCTTCTTCATGCCATCGACCATGCGCTCGACGAACGCGTCATGCACTTTTGCGCCAACAATGAGGCGCGAGGACGCCGTGCAGCGCTGGCCCGTCTGGTAGAAGGCGCCATCGAGTGCTGCCGCCACCGCGATGTTGATATCCGCATCGTCCAGCACGACAAGCGGGTTCTTTCCGCCCATTTCAAGCTGGAACTTGGCGCCGCGCGCGGCACAGGCCATGGCGACCTTGGAGCCCGTCTCGACCGAGCCCGTGAACGAGATCGCATTCACGTCACGCGATTCGAGCATGGTCTGGCCGACGACCGAGCCGCGGCCCATGACGAGATTGACGACGCCCTTCGGCAGCCCCGAACGCGAGATGATCTCGGCCAATGCCCAGGCTGTTCCCGGCACCAGATCGGCGGGCTTGAAGACCACCGTGTTTCCGAAGGCGATGGCGGGCGCCATCTTCCAGGCGGGAATGGCAATCGGGAAGTTCCATGGGCAGATCAAGCCCACAACGCCGAGCGCCTCGCGGGTGATGGTCACGTCGACGCCGGGACGGACGGAGGAAATCGCAACGCCCTCGACGCGCAAGGCCTCCTGCGCGAAGAACTTGAAGATCTGGGCGGCGCGCATTGTCTCGGCGATGCCGTTGGCGAGGGGCTTTCCTTCCTCGCGCGACAGCAGGCGGCCGATCTCGTCCTTGCGGGCGAGGAGTTCGGTGCCGATGAATTCCAGCGCGTCGGCCTTCACCTGCGGCGTCGTCGCGGCCCATGCGGGCTGTGCGGCCTTGGCGGCGGCGATGGCGGCCTCGGTCTGCACCTTGTCGGCCTGGGCATATTCACCGACGATATCGCTCATGTCCGACGGGTTGATGTTCTCGCGGATACCCTTGCCCTCGAGCCATTCGCCATTGATGAAATTCCGATGCAGCGCCATGATGCCAACTCCTGATTTTTTCGAGCCGGACCATAAGGAGTGAGCGCAGGTGAGGCAAGCATGCAGGTTGGACTGATCGGCGCGGGGATGATGGGTCACGGCATGGCCGCCAATCTCCTGAAGCATGGCCATGGTGTAAACGTCATCGCGCACCGCAACCGGGCCCCTGTGGATGACCTTGTGAGGCAGGGCGCACGGGAAGTGAAGGACCTCGCGGGGCTCGCCGTATCCGATGTGATCCTGCTCTGCGTGACCACGTCGAAGGTCGTCGAGGACACGATCGCGGGGCTGAAGCCTCATCTCCGTCCCGGCCAGATCATCCTGGACTCCGGCACGTCCGAACCCGGAGCCACGAAACGCCTCGCGCATGAACTTTCCGCACTGGGCGTGGATTACGCCGACATTCCCCTGACCGGCGGGCCGGAACAGGCAGGACTTGGCGTGCTGGGCGTGCTCTGCGGCGCCAGTGCTAAAACCTTCGACCGGATCTATCCCCTCCTCCTGTGTTTCGCGAGCACCGTGAAGCATTTCGGGCCCCCGGGATCGGGGCACACGGCGAAGCTCATCTCGAACTATCTGGTCACTGGCATGGTGGCGCTGGTGTCGGAGGCCTTCGGCGCGGCCCGCACTGCCCAGATCGACTGGAAGGACCTCTATGAGGTGATGCAGAATGGCTCCGGCAATTCCGGCGTGCTGCGCAAGATGGTGGAACCAGCGCTGAAGGGCGATTTCGACGGCTATCGTTTCGCAATTGCGAACGCGGCGAAGGACATTGGCTATTATGCAGACCTGGCCGAAAAGCTGGGTTGCAGTTCACGCCTGACGGAATCCGTTGCGGAAATCTTCAAGGCCGCCGTAGATACAGGTCATGGCGGGCGCAATGTCAGCCACCTGCTTGACCCCGCAATTGATGATGTGACCTGATGCTGAAACTCAATCCCTCCGTGGCGGCCATTGAAGAAGAGACCGCCTTCACCGTTCTCGACCGTGCCAATGCGCTGAAAGCCAAGGGCCACCCGGTCATCAATCTCGGCATCGGCCAGCCCGATTTTACCCCGCCGAAGCACATTCTGGAAGCCGCCGAGAAGGCCGTGCGCGACGGCCCGCATGGCTACACCAGCCCGCAAGGCCTGCCCGTTCTGCGAGATGCGGTGGCGCAATATGTAGGGAACCGCTTCAAGGTTCCCGTCTCTGGCGACGAGGTCGTCATCGTGCCGGGTGGCAAGGTGACCTTCTATTTCGCCTGCCAGCTGTTTGGTGGGCCGGGCACTGAAATTCTCTACCCCGATCCGGGCTTCCCGCCCTATCGCGATGCGGCGCGCTCATCCGGTGCCAAGCCCGTGCCCTACCCGATCCGCGAGGAAAAGGACTTCGGCTTCGATGCCGAGGAAGTGCTTTCCCTCATCACGCCCGCCACGCGCCTGATCATCATCAATTCGCCGGCGAACCCCACGGGCGGCGTCGTCTCGCGCGAGGAGATCACCAAGCTGGCGCACGGCCTTGCGCGCTTTCCGGACGTGGCGATCCTGTCGGACGAAATCTACAGCCACCAGGTCTATGACGGTGTCGACTTCACCAGTTTCCTGAGCTTCCCGGAATTGCGCGACCGCACCATCATTCTCGACGGCTGGTCCAAGACCTTCGCGATGACCGGCTGGCGGCTGGGCTTCGGCATCTGGCCAAAACAACTCATCGAGTATGTGAAGAAGCTCATCACCGTCGACCACTCCTGCACCAGTGTCGCCACGCAGATGGCGGGGCTGGCAGCGATCACCGGGCCGATGGACGAGATCGAGGCCTTCCGGAAGAGCTTCCAGAGGCGCCGCGACATCGTGGTGAAGGGGTTGAACGACATCAAGGGCGTGCGTTGCCGGGTGCCGGGCGGCGCCTTCTACGCGTTCCCCAACATCTCGGCGACGGGATGGGAATCGCGCGACCTGGCGCGGGAGCTGCTCGACAAGGCCTTTGTGGCGTTGATCTTCGGCGACAGCTTCGGCACCAATGGCAAAGGCTTCATGCGGCTCTCCTATGCGGCGAGCGAGGCGGACATCGTCGAGGCCCTGAAGCGCATGAAGGCCTTCATCGAGGGTTGAGAAGAAAAACCATGCCGGATGCGTTCGGCTAGAGGGGGCATGTGGCCTCGCACCACGGCATGGCAGTCACTTGGGGCTTGGGCGGGACGGACAGATTGTCCCGCAAGCCAAAGACTGCTCCGCATAAATGACAGGCCCATGACGGCGGGCTGACAGGAAAGCAACTCACAGTGTCGAGCGAGAACCTTTATCACCGCTTCGAATCGACGTTCCGGAACCACGCCTCCCGCACGTCGATCCGCACGCCCGGCGGAGGGCCAAGCATCAGCTTTGCAGAACTCGCCTCTCAGGTGGCGCGCTATGCTAACGCGCTGGCGGCGCTGGGCGTCGAGCCCGGTGACCGGGTTACGGTGCAGGTCGAGAAATCGATCGCCAATGTGCTGCTCTATCTCGCCGTATTGAAGGCGGGCGCGGTGTACCAGCCCCTCAACACCGCCTACACGGAAACCGAAGTCGACTATTTCGTGGGCGATGCGCAGCCGAAGCTCATCGTCTGCGATCCCGTCCGGCAGGCCGCCATGCGCACGCTCGCTGACCGGCACAAGATCTTCGCGGTCGTCAACCTCGATGCCGATGGCCAGGGCTCGCTTGCCACCATGGCGGCCACGATGGACGATCGTCATGAAACGGCACCGCGTCGGGCCGATGACCTCGCGGGCCTGCTCTATACGTCGGGCACCACGGGCCGCTCCAAGGGCGCGATGATCACCCACGGCAACCTCTCCTCCAATGCCGAGACGCTGGTAAAGCTCTGGCACATCACCGCGAGCGACGTGCTGCTCCATGCCCTGCCCATTTTCCATGTGCACGGCCTCTATGTGGCGCTCAACACGGCCTTCCTGTCTGGCTGCGAAATCGTCTGGTTCGGCAAGTTCGATGTGAAGGCGCTGGTCGGCGCCATGCCGCAAGCCAGCCTGATGATGGGCGTGCCCACGTTCTATACGCGGCTCCTCGCCGAGCCTTCCTTCACCTCTGAATGTGCGCGTTCCATGCGCCTCTTCATTTCCGGATCGGCTCCACTCCTCGCCGAGACGCACCAGGACTTCCGTATACGGACGGGTCATGCAATCCTCGAACGCTACGGCATGACCGAGACGGGAATGATCACCTCGAATCCCTATGACGGCGACCGCGTGCCTGGCACCGTTGGCTTCGCCCTGCCCGGCGTTTCGGTTCGCATCACTGGCGGCCAGCCCGGCGTGCTGGAGGTGAAGGGCCCCAACGTCTTCAAGGGCTATTGGAGAATGCCGGAGAGGACGAAGGAAGACTTCACGGCGGATGGCTATTTCATCACCGGCGACGTGAGCACCATCGATGCCGAAGGCCGCGTAACCATCGTCGGCCGCGCCAAGGACCTGATCATCACGGGCGGCTTCAATGTCTACCCGAAGGAGATCGAGGAGGTTCTGGATGCCATGCCGGGAGTAGGTGAATCAGCGGTTGTGGGAGCACCGCATCCCGATTTTGGTGAGGCTGTGATCGCTGTCGTTACCGCGCATGGCGAACTTCCGCAGGAACAGGCGATCATCGGAGAGCTTTCGAAAACTCTGGCGAAGTTCAAGGTGCCGAAACGCATCTTCGTCGTGGACGAACTGCCGCGGAATGCGATGGGCAAGGTGCAGAAGGCCGAACTCCGGCGTCTTCACGCTGCAACTTTCATAAACCCGCATTCGCCAGATGACATACTGATTTGTGGCGGCATTGCGCCGATTCAGGTATAATTATCAGCAGTTTAACCTGAACCATATGAGGCCATCATGGAGAACCCAGCGGGTGAACCGAATGATAGTACTCTGCG
>NZ_JBGSOZ010000199.1:0-56859 GCF_041738905.1 Aestuariivirga sp. | reverse complement strand
TGGCGCCCTGCTGGCCGGCCTGCGCGATCATGCCCTCGAAGCGCTCGCGCTGGCGCCTGGTGGCCATCGGCCCCATGTCGACCTGCCCCAGCCCATTGCCCACCCGCAACTTGCGGGCCTCGGCGGTGAGACGCTCGACGAACTCGTCGTGGATCGCGTCATGGACATAGAAGCGCTCGGCCGAAGTGCAGACCTGGCCGCAATTGAGATAGGCCGCAAAGGCCGCGCCCCGCGCTGCGATGTCCAGCGGGGCAGACGGCATCACGATGAAGGGGTCATTGCCCGACGCCTCGATCAGGCAGGGCTTGAAGCTCTCCGCGCAGGTGCGCGCCACCGCCTGCCCTACCGCCACCGAACCGGTATAGGCGACGCCATGGGTCTTGCTGCTGGCGATCAGCCGCTGCCCCACCCGCGCGCCGCCTGTCAGCACCTGCATCAGGCCGGGAGGAAGTGTCGAGAATACCTCCATGAACTTGAGCGTGGTGATGCTCGTCTGTTCATGCGGCTTGACGATGACGGCATTGCCGGCAGCGATCGCCGCCGCGGCCTCCCAGCACAGCAGCACGAGCGGATAGTTGAAGGGCAGCACGATAACGATCGTGCCCAGCGGCTCCTTGATGCTGAAATGGAACTGACCAGGAACCGTGGAGCCCGCGATGCGGCCCGTCTCGTGCCGCGCGAGTTCGGCGTAATAGTCGATGGCGGTCGCGCACCACGACACTTCGTCGGTGGATTCCTTGAAGGGCTTGCCTTCTTCGCGCGTCAGATATTCCGCGAACTTTCCCTTGTCCCTGCGGATGACGGCGGCGATGTCGTGCAGGATGACGGCGCGGCTGCGCGCGTCCATGCCCGTCCACACGCGCCGCGCCACATTGGCCGCATCGATGGCGCTGTCGACTTCGGCGTCCGTCGTGTCAGCGATATGGCCGATGCGGTCCTCCGTCGCCGGCTCGATCACATCGAGATGGCTCGTGGCCTGGCTGGCAACGAATTCGCCGCCGACATAGATCTTTCCTGACAATCGCGAAAAGTCATCGAGCACCGTCATCGCCGGAGGTCTCCCTGTCAGGCCTGCCAAGAACCGCTTGGCGAGGGCGTTAATTCTTTTTATAGTCCTGACATAAGTTTTTTTGACACGCAAGAGGTCCCCCGTGAGAGCCATCGCGCCGCAAAGCAGACCGGGCCGTTTGGCATGACTGCCCGCACCGCCTCGAAGTCGGCGGCCCGAAAGAAATCGCGCAGCCAGGCCAACGACCTCGCTGTGGGCGCGCGCCTGAAGGTGGTGAGGGAAGGCGCCGGGCTTTCACAACGTGAACTGGCAAAACGCGCCGGCGTCACCAATGCGACGATCTCGCTCATCGAGCAGGAAGCCCATGCGCCGTCGCTGTCCTCGCTGCACAGGATACTTTCGGCCGTACCCATCTCGATGGCCGACTTCTTCGCCCTTCCGGCCACGCAGAAGAACATCCTGTTCTACGATGCCAACGACCTGGCTGTGGTGAGCCGCGGCGCCGCCGACCTCAGAGTGCTCGGCAGCGAGCGGCGCGACAAGAAACTGCAGCTCTTCATCGAGCGCTACAAGCAGGGAGCCGGAACCGGCGATGAACCGATCTCGCATGCAGGCGAGACCGCCGCCGTGGTCATCCGGGGGACGATAGACGTCGAGGTCGCCGGAGAAACCCGAAGGATCACAGCTGGCGGCGGCTATCAGCTGATCGGCAACCAGCCCTATCGCTTGCGGAATGCCGGAAAGATCACCGCCGTCGTCGTCTGCGCCTGCACCCCGCCGATGATCTGAACCGGCAGAGTACTGCATTCGCTATATAGGAATGCGTGCTCATGACGGATGTTGCAGGACTGCCCGGAAACGCGGCACGCAAGATGTTCGAGAAGGCAGATGGCAGAGTTGTCGTCATCGATCGCATGGGAGCACCAGGCGGGGATCGCGATGTGATCGAATGCGACGTCACGGATGTTCACGGACTTCACGGCATTGCCCGCCGCAGCGCGATCACTGGCGGGACATGTATGACGCCGGGCGAGATTGCCGATGTTGTACGCCAGGTGTGAGCTTTCAACAGGTTGTCCATCCGGCCTGGATCGAGGAAGCTGCTGTTGCGGGACGGCAGGGGCATTGAGGAAGACCGGATGAACATTCAAAAGAACGCCAAACTGACGCCCAGTGGTCGAGAACGAATGGTGCGGGCGAACGGCTGGGCCTGGGCCACGCGGTCCTTCGGCGCAGCAATCCGATGCTCGTGACCTGTTCCATTTCCGGTTATCGTGCTGGCGGGCCTTGCGAGAGCGGCAAGGCCTACCATCTGCAACCTGCCGCTCGCCTGTGCTGGCAGGACTTCGGCACGCCTGTGGGACCGCTGCCGGGTCTCAAGCCTGTGACAGGCGAAGCCTGGACGCCGCGGTTCGATCCGGTGCCGGCTGTCGGCAAACACACCGCGAAATTTCCAGCAGCGTTCGGCACCGCCAAAGATACTTCGAAAGACAAGACGCCATGATGATCCCAAAGCCCGACCGCCACCAGGACATGCGCGAAGCCTTGCGTGCCCTTTGCGCCGGGTTTCCGGCCGAATATCATCGCAAGCACGGCGCGGACGCGACCTATCCCGTCGAATTCATTGAGGCGCTGACACGGGCGGGATGGCTCGCCGCCATGATTCCGGAGAAGTATGGCGGGTCGAACCTTGGCCTCACCGAGGCTTCGGTGGTGATGGAGGAGATCAACCGTTCGGGAGGCAATGCCGGTCATTGCCATGGCCAGATGTACAATATGGGCACACTGCTGCGCCATGGATCGAAGGCGCAAAAGGATATCTATCTGCCGAAGATCGCCACCGGCGAATTGCGCCTCCAGTCGATGGGCGTCACCGAGCCTTCGACGGGCACCGATACGACGAAGTTGAAGACGACGGCCGTGCGCAAGGGCGACCGCTATGTGGTGAACGGGCAGAAGGTCTGGATCTCACGTATCCAGCATTCCGACCTGATGATCCTTCTCGCCCGCACCACGCCACTTGCGGAGGTTCGGAAGAAATCTGAAGGGCTGTCGATCTTTCTGGTGGACCTCAAGACGTCCATCGGCAATGGGCTGACCGTCAAGCCGATCCGCAACATGGTCAACCACGAGACCAGTGAGCTTTTCTTCGACAACCTGGAAGTCCCTGCGGAGAACCTCATCGGCGAGGAAGGCCGCGGCTTTCGGTACATCCTCGACGGCCTGAATGCCGAGCGCATCCTGATTGCGGCGGAATGCATCGGCGACGGCTACTGGTTCGTCGACAAGGTCTCGGCCTATGCGAAGGAGCGGATCGTCTTCGACCGCCCGATCGGCCAGAACCAGGGCGTACAGTTCCCGATCGCGCGGGCCTACATCAATGTGGAGGCAGCCAGCCTGATGCGTTTCGAGGCGGCGCGCAGGTTCGATGCCCATGAGGACTGCGGCGCCGAGGCCAACATGGCGAAACTTCTCGCCGCAGATGCCTCATGGGAAGCGGCCAATGCCTGCCTGCAGTTCCATGGCGGCTTCGGTTTCGCGGAGGACTATGATGTGGAGCGCAAGTTCCGCGAAACGCGGCTTTATCAGGTGGCGCCGATCTCGACCAACCTGATCCTGTCCTACGTGGCCGAGCATATCCTCGGCCTGCCCCGATCGTTCTGAAAGAAAACGGGCCGTTCCCGCCCCGGGGAAACGGCCCGTCCCGGATCAAACCCCGATGGGCATGTGCTCGGCGGAACGCATCACGGCACGCGGTGCCGTCAGTTCCTTCCACTTCGACAGGGCCTTGTTGATGGCCGGAAAGGGCTTGCGTTCCACGAACTTGCCACGGCCCGGGCGGGCCTGGTCGTTCTTTCCATATGACCAGACCACCTCGCCGCGCGAGATCGTGTAGCGCGCCTGCCCGTTGACCTTGAAACCCTCGAACACGTTGTAGTCGATGATCGATTTCTGGTTGGCAGCCGAGATCGTCTTGGAAATGCCGGGGTCCCAGACGACCACGTCGGCATCGGAGCCCACCATCAGCGCGCCCTTCTGCGGATAGATGTTGAGAATCTGCGCGATGTTGGTCGACGTCACGGCCACGAACTCATTGGGCGTGAGGCGGCCGGTTTCAACACCCTTGGTCCAGAGAACCGAGAGACGGTCCTCGAGCCCCCCGGTGCCATTGGGAATCTTGGGGAAGTTGCCGACGCCGAAGCGCTTCTGCTTCGTTGTAAAGGCGCAATGGTCCGTCGCCACGACCTGCAGCGAGCCCGCTGCAAGGCCGGCCCACAGTGAATCCTGATGGCTCTTGTCGCGGAACGGCGGCGACATCACCCGCTGCGCGGCATAGTCCCAGCTCTTGTTGAAATATTCGCTCTCGTCCAGCGTCAGATGCTGGATCAGGGGTTCGCCGTAGACGCGCATGCCCTTCTGGCGCGCCCGGCGGATCGCCTCATGTGCCTGTTCGCACGATGTGTGGACGATATAGACCGGCACGCCCGCCGCATCGGCGATCATGATGGCGCGATTGGCCGCTTCGCCCTCGACTTCCGGCGGGCGCGAGAAGGCATGCGCTTCGGGGCCGGTGACGCCCTGGCTCATGTACTTGTCCTGAAGTGCTGCGACGATGTCGCCATTCTCGCAATGAACCAGCGGAAGCGCTCCCAGTGAAGCGCAACGCTGGAACGAGGCGAACATCTCGTCGTCATTCACCATGAGCGCTCCCTTGTAGGCCATGAAGTGCTTGAAGGTGTTGATGCCCCGCTCCACCACCTTGCCCATCTCGTCAAAGTGCTTCTCCGACCAGCCATTGATGCACATGTGGTAGGAGTAGTCGCTTGAAGCCTGCCGGGTCGCCTTGGCTTCCCATGCCGCAAGGGCCGCCAGCATGCCGTCCGGCCCTGGAATGACGAAGTCGACGACGGTCGTGGTGCCGCCAGACAGCGCCGCGAAGGTTCCGCTTTCCCAGGTCTCGGCAGCCGTCGTGCCCATGAATGGCATTTCGAGATGCGTATGCGGATCGATGCCACCAGGCATGATGTAGGCGCCTTCGGCATCGATCACGGTATCGCCCTTCAGGCCCGGTCCGATCGCAGCGATCCGCTCGCCTTCGATGAGGATGTCGGAAACGTAGGTGCGGTCGGCAGCGACGATCGTTCCACCCTTGATGACCTTCGACATTGTGTTTCTCCCGTTTGACAATCTTGAACGAATGAATGAACCGGCCCGTCACGCTTCCGGCGATGGTAAGGCGCCCTTGAGTTCGACGATGAGACGGCAGGCGTCAGGCTCGCGGTGCTTCGCGAAACTGAAGATCGTCTCGCGATGGCGCTTGCCGAGATCGAGATCGCAACGCGCGGTTATGATCTCGTCGCCCAGCGATACGGCCTGCGCGGCGATCTCGCCCGAGGGCGCGATGATGACGCTCTGTCCTACCATCTTCGAACTTTACTCCTTGCCGCACTTGGCCGTTCCGATGACCCCAGCCGCATTCTGATACGCGCGGGCCTGCATGGAAAGATGATTATGGAAGCTGGTCAAACCATCGATATCGGCATGGACCGGAAGTTTGACCTTGCTATACCTTCCGATGATCTTGCCGTTGCGGTTGACGGGAATCGAGGTGTTGAACAGGCCCTTCCGGCCTTCCTCCACGACCAGGCCTGCGGATCCCAGATAGAGACTGACACGCCGCTTTCCGGCTTCATCGAACAGCGGTTGCGTTTCGGGACCTGGCATGCCGCGTTCGGAATAGCTGTCGAGTTCCGCTTCGTCCTCGATCTGCCGCCGCGGGAGGAATGTGGTGAACGCCATTTCCGTGAAGACCACGAGCGCCGTGCCCCTTTCCTTGCCCCGGCGCAGCAGCGCGCTCAATCGGCGCACCGTGTCCTTGCGAGTTTCCGGCTTGGCAATTGGCCTCATCTGGGCTGCGGCCGCTTGAATGATCAATGTCATGGCGCCCTCACTAAGGAATGCCGCTCAGGACGGCAAGATGGCGATGGATTTCGCTATGGCTGGCTTCGGGGCCGAACACCGCAGAGGCATCCGGCCACAGTTCGGCCGTTTCTTGTGCATCGGTTGCATTGATGCCCAACCCGTCGGCAAGGCCGGTGGCTGTCTGCAGATCATTGGCCATGAGCGCCATCGGGAAGCCGGCGGGGGGATGCTCCAGACAACACGAAGGGCTTCATCTTCACCTCTTCGGAGTTTGCTCCGGCCAGTCGGTGCGTTCAATACGTCGACACGCACATTCCCATCGATCCCGGATCTCGCGGCAATGATCGCGGCCTCGCATGCGGCCCGAAGCCCGGCCGCCGAAACATGATTGTTAAGTGCCTGCACAGCATGTCCGGAGCCGGCAGGACCCGTTGCAAGGATACTCTTGCCCATGGCCTCGAACAGTGGGCGCGCGCTGCCTGCTCGAAAAAGCACAGGACATACAGAGGCGCGTGGATGTCGCTCAAAGTCCCGCGCGGCTGCTGGCATCCGGCACGACGCCATTCTGCGCATCGGCTACACGACCATCATGGGCCAATCTCTCGTTCCTGACACTTCATGGGAGTTCCGCATAACCAGCCGCGAAGTACAACTCGAGTTGACCTGCCTCACCTCGCCCGCCCAGCGCGGCAACATACTGCAAGGCGAGTTCCGCATGGATGGCTACAGCGCGGCCAGGTGCTACGATCCTGGCAGCAGTTGCGGAAGCATGCTCGAGGCCCATGTCGAGAACACCGGCCATGGCGCCCTCGCGCGCGAACAGGTCCGAGATGGCGGCACCGATTCAGTTGATGCCGCCAGTCACCAGTGCAGCTCTTCCATCCAGTTTGCCCATTGCTGCCTGCGCGTGTTGTCGATTGTCGCACCGTTGGTCACAGAGGCAAACGGCCGAGCCTGACCATTGGCGCGTTCTTCCACGCGGTGGGAACGCTCGCACCATCAAGACGTGGGATCAAACAGCTAGAATACGAAACCCGCTGAACTGTAAGACTGTCCCGTTCCGATCTGGTCTACCGTGATACCGGTCAGCAGAATGCTGTTGCGTCCTGCAACGATCATGGCGAAACCCGTGGCGCCGTCGGTCTGCAGGTGATTGTTCAGCAGATCGGCAAAGCCGGTGATGCCGCTGACGGCCGAGAGGTCGATATCCTCCGTGTTGCTGGCCGAGAAATCGCGGATCGTAACCTTGCCGAACACGTCAGCGAACACGAACTGATCAGCGCCGCCCGAACCTGTCAGGATATCGCGCCCATCGATGATGTCGGTTCCATCAAAGCTGCTGAACTGGTTGTCGGCCGCATTGCCGGTGATCCAGTCGTTGCCGCTGCCGGTGTAGGCGCGCTCGATGACGGTGCCGACCGCCAAGGTCATGTTCCCGGTGAGCCCGCCGACATTGGACGTCCGGTAGTTGGTAAACTGGAAGTCATCAGCGCTGACCACCGTGAGATCAAGGTATTGGTCGGCGCTGTAGCCGGAGAAGTTCAGCGTGTCGTAGCCGCCATCATCCACGATGGTGAAAGTGGCCTTGTCGGCATAGAAGCTCAGGTCGTGCATCACCTGGCTGGTTGCGGCGGAAATGTCCGTATCGAAGCCGTAGGTGGTGTCTCCAAGGAAGGCTGCAGAACCATAACAATGGCGGAGCGCCTCGATATCCGCCGCCATGGTGGTGATCGTGTAGGCCCTGCTGGCGCCAACCTCGGTGTTCCTGGTCTGGCTCATGTAGGACATCATGGACAGCTGTCAGCTGTCGTTCAGGAAGATGTTCGAAGTGTTGCCGCAATTGACGTCCGCGGTATCGGTCACGAAATTGGCCCGGCCGTTGTAGTTGCCGGCATGACCAAGACCCATGGTGTGCAGTATCTCATGGATGAACGTCTGGTAAGTGTAGTCGTTGATACCTGCCGTGCCCCCGTTCCAGCCAGCCTCCACGTTCACGAAGGCATAGGCGTTGAGCGGTGGTTGAAACTCTGGCCGCCTCCTGATGAAACCGAATAGGCAAAGGCGCCGCCATCAGGATCGCTATCGAGAAAAATAGAAATCGACGATGTCGGTCGAGGTTTCCGTTGTCATCTGGAAATCGATTCCGAGAACTGCGCCCAGATAATCGAAGGCTTGATCGACCAACTCCCGGTGCGCGGTAGAAATGCCGTTCGTGTCGGAGTTTCCATCGGCGCCGGAAGACCCGGAATAATTGTAGTGAAGAACGCCATTCTTGGCCCCGGAGCCCGTATCCGACATGTTGAAGGAGCGCTGGCTTTGTCCGCCGGCCCAACTCCAGTAACCGCTCAGCAGTTGCTGAGACATCTGGCCGATGCTGGCCTCTGGGAGCCGCGCGGCTGCCTGTAAGGAAGACAATCCTGCGCTTTCCGACGTCAGCAGGGACAGGCTCCACGCTTCCATCAGGGTGGCACCGCTGCCAGGCAAATCACTGTCCGGCCCGATGGCGCATAGCCCGCGGACTATGACAATAGGGCCAACTTCTTGGTGTTCAAGACCAGCAATCAACTGAAAATCGCATTTCGCGCACAAGGCAGGGTTACGAACAGGTTGCCGGGTTTTGAGGTGGTCATCTCGCCTCCTTCGGCACTGTTGGTTGTGACAGTGCATTGAAGACAGCGGTGAACATCCCGCCGCCCGCAACCCGGTACCGCGGCATGAACCCAGCCGATACGGAAACCCAGATACAGTGGGGTGAAACTTCATGTGACAGCGCAAAGAGGACCGGTCAGCGCACCGCGTGAGCTGCCAAGACCCGGTCAAGCGCGGCGCGCAGGCGGCGGCCAAGCTCCGTGATTTCGGCCTCGGTAATGATAAGCGGTGGGGCCATCACGAAGCAGCCTGCCAACGGGCGCACGATGACGCCCTCCTGAAGGCCTGCTTCGTAAACTTCCTTCGTGGCACCCCCGACTTTGAGGCTCGCCGCCGGACCGGCGCGGCCTTCGCCCGGGTATGCAACTTCCACCGCACCGGCAAGGCCCCATTTCCGCGTTCCGACGACGAGGGGATGGTCTTCTAGGCTTGCGATCATCCTGTTCCAGTGCGGCACCATCCGGCGCACGTGGCCAAGGATGTCGCGCTCTTCGAAGATGTTCAGCACTTCGTTGGCGACGGCGGCGGAGACGACGTGGGCATGGTGCGTGGCGCCATGGGCAAACCAGCCCTTCTGCTCATTGCCGATGTCGAGGCGGCGGTTGAATTCCTCGCCCATTATGATACCGGCAATCGGCATGTAGGCGCCTGAGATGCCCTTGGCGCAGGTCATGCAATCAGGCTCGAGCCCCATGGCTTCCGTCGCCCACATGTGTCCCGAGCGGCCAAAGCCCGTCACGACCTCGTCGATGAAGAGCTGGATGCCGTATTTCTTGAGGACCCTGGTGATCTTCGGAAAATAGCTGGCGGGCGGCGGGAACATGCCAGACGACACCGAGACGGGTTCCGCGATCATGCCGCCGATCGTCTCGGGGCCGGCCTCGATGATGGTATGCTCGAGTTCCTCCGCGAGCCTGTCGGTGAAGCCCTCTTCGTCCTCGCCGGGAAGTGCGGCGTTGGGCCAGCTCGGATGGCTCACCTGCAGCGAGAACCCCATCGGGATGCCGAAGCTGTCGTGCAGGTCCTGCGAGCCGCCCAGCGCGGACGTTGCAATGGTCGAGCCGTGATAGCTGGCCTTGCGCGAAATCATCTTGCGGCGCTCGGGCTCGCCCGCAAAGCCGTTGCCGTACCACATGAACTTCATCAGGTGGTCGTTGGCCTCTGAGCCGGTTGTCGAGAAATAGATGCGCGGATTCTTGACCGGCGAAAGTTTCGCCAGGCGCTCGGTCAGTTCCATCACGGCGGGAACGGTGCGGTGAATGGCTGAGGAGTACATCGGCAGCGTCTTCATCTGCTTGTAGGCGGCGTCCGCCAAACGCTCCTCGCTGAAGCCCAGCGATACGCAATAAAAGCAGGAAACCGACTCGATATAGTCCTTGCCGTTCTCGTCGAAGATGAAGATGCCCTTGCCCTTCTCGAACACAAGCGGCCGCTCCGTCTTCAGCCGCTTGAGATCGCTGAAACCGAGCAGGATCGAGTCGTTGCGATAGTTGGTATTCTTCACTTCGATGTTCATGGCGCCAGATCCCAATTCTGGATGCGAGACTATTCGCCTGTCCGCCGGAGTCAACGCGCAACTGCCATGCACTGGCACCCGGACCGCTATTGACAGCTTTGCGGTTCGGATTCGAAGATCGCTCTTCATTTTACGGAAGTGTTTTCCCCATGAATGGCATGATCGACCAGCCCGCCTCGTTCCCCAGCCTCGAAGGGCGCAGCGTCTTCATAACCGGTGGCGGCAGCGGCATCGGCGAAAGCCTGGTCGAGCATTTTTGCCGCCAGGGGGCACGCGTCTGCTTTGTCGATATTGCCGAGGATGCTTCACGAGCCGTCGTGGAGCACATGCGCTCGGCAGGAGTGGCGGTGCCGCATTTCATCCGGTGCGACCTGCGCGACATCGAGGCCCTGCGCGCCGCCATTGCGGACGCCCGGGAACTGCATGGCAACATCCAGGTGCTGGTCAACAATGCCGGCAATGACGACCGCCATACGACCGAGAGCGTCACGGTGGAATACTGGGACGATCGCATGCAGATCAACCTGCGGCACCAGTTCTTCGCGGCGCAGGCTGTCCGCCCGCAGATGCGCGAGGCGGGCGGCGGCTCCATCATCAACTTCGGGTCTATCACCTGGCTCGTGGGAGATCCCGACTGCCCGGCCTATGTCACCGCGAAATCAGCGATTGGCGGCCTGACGCGAGCACTGGCCCGCGAACTGGGGCCAGAGAGGATCAGGGTCAATTGCGTGCTTCCCGGCTGGGTCATGACCGAACGCCAGATGAAGCTCTGGCTCGATGAGGCCGGTGAAAAGCAGATCGCCGACCGCCAATGCCTGACCGACAAGCTCTATCCCGCGGACATCGCCCGCATGGTGCTCTTCCTCGCCGCCGACGACAGCCGCATGTGCACATCCCAGAACTACATCGTCGATGGCGGCTGGGTTTGACCCGTCAGCATCATGCCACCTTGGCTGCACGTGACAGCTTGGCCTGCAACACCACCACCACGAACAGGAACAGACCGCGCACAACCGACTGCCAATAGGCGGAAAGCGAAATCCAGCCCATGCCGTTCTCGAAGTTGAGAATGGTGAAGATGATACCGAGAAGAAGTGCCCCGGCCAGCGTGCCGCCAATCGAACCGTTGCCGCCGGTGAGCAAGGTACCGCCCACCACGACCGAGGCGATGGCGAAGAGTTCCCAGCCCACGCCCTCGATCGGCTGGCCCGCGCCGAACTGCGAGGCAAGGATGACGCCAGCCATGCCAGCCATGCCGCCCGAGATGATGTAGACCCAGAAGATCGTGCGATCGACGGGAAGGCCCATGAGGCGCGAGGCTTCAGCGCCGCCGCCCACCGCCAGCACATGCCGCCCGAAGGCCGTGTGGTTGATGACGATGGCGCCGGCGATGTAGGCGGCGAGCGCGATGAATGCCGGCGTGGGAAAGCTCAGGATGAAACCGAGCGTGCTTCCGAAGATGCCCACGTCGTCAGCGTCCACCCACTCGGGACGCATGAAGCTCAACAGGTCACCCTGCCCGAGGTTCGTGAAATAGGTGTCGTAGGACACGGAGACCGACTGGTTGTTGGCCAGCAGGAGCGCGGTGCCCGATGCGGCCAGCATTGTCGCGAGTGTGGCGATGAACGGCAATATCTTGAGCCGGGTGATAAGAAGCGAATTGATGAGGCCTGCGAACAGTCCTGCGGCGACCCCGCCGGCGAGACCCGGCAGCAACCCGTATCCACTCAGATGAGCTGCAACGACACTCGAGAAAGCTGCGACCGAGCCAACCGAGAGGTCGATGCCACCGGTCATGATGACGAAGCACATGCCGAGCGCCACCAGCGCGAACATCGAATTGTAGCGCAACACCGTCTGGACATTGTAGGTGCCGATGAAACCGTCGTAGCGCCAGGCGCCGAGCAGCGTCAGGATCACCAGCACGGCGACCACCGCCATGCTCGGCGATATGCGGAAGCCCTTCATCATGCCTGCTCCTGCCGCTGCAGCCACACGGCCAGGACGATAAGACCCGCCTTGACGACAAGCGCCGCCGGATCGGGTACACCGTTGGCGAGAAGCGTATAGCGCACGAGTTGGATCACCAGTGCCCCCAATAGCGTGCCGACGATGGTGGCGCGGCCGCCCGAAAGCAGCGTGCCGCCGACGACGACCGCGGCGATGGCGTCAAGCTCCATGCCGAGGCCGATGAGGTTCGCATCCGCCGCGGAGTTCATGGCGATGACGATCAGGCCGGCAACACCGCTGCACATGCCGCAGATGCCATAGACCATAAACTTGATGCGGTTGACGGGGATGCCGGAAAGACGCGCCGCCGCCTCGTTGCCACCCACCGCGAGAACCTGCCGCCCAAAGACCGTCTTGTGAAGGACAAATGCCGCGACAACAACGATCGCCAGCATGATCCAGACCTGAAATGGAACACCGAGAACGCGGCCGATGGCGATGGCCTGGAACTCGGGAACCTTGAACACCTGCAGGTCGCCGTTGGTGGAAACCTGCGCGATGCCTCGGCCGGCAATGAACAGCACAAGCGTTGCAATGATCGGCTGAATCGAGAACCGGGTGATGAGCCAGCCATTGAAGAGCCCGAAGACGCCCGCGATGAGAATGGGAAAAACGATGCCGAGAGCAATTCCCACATAGAGATTGGGAATCGGGATGAGTTGGCCAGTAAAGAACATGGGCGACAGCGCGCCTGCAATGGCCATCAGCGAGCCGACCGACAGATCGATGCCGCCCGTGGCGATGACCAGCGTCATGCCGACACCGACGATGACGATCGTGCAGACCTGCGTGAGGTTCACGGCCAGTGTCTGCGCCGTGGCGAAGTTCGGCGTGACGATGAGGTTGAAGATGATGAGCAATATGAGGGCCAGTCCCACGCCATAGCGCTGGAAGAAGGCAGCGCGATCGAACGAGCGGGTCATCGGCTTCTTTTCGTCAACTGTCGCCGTCATGCTTCGTGTCCGTGCGCCATCGCATGCATGACTTCGCCCTCGGTGATGTTCTTGTGTTTGAATTGTGCGACTGTCTTCCCCTCGCGCAATACAAAGACGCGGTCCGCGCCCTCGACGATCTCTTCCAGTTCGGAGGAAATCATCAAAACGCCGAGCCCATCGCTGGCGAGGCGGCGGATCAGGGTCTGGATTTCAGCTTTGGCGCCAACATCGATGCCGCGTGTCGGCTCGTCGAGGATCAACAGTTTCGGGTTCATGCAGAGCCAGCGGGCGAGCAGGACCTTCTGCTGGTTGCCGCCGGAGAGTTCACGGATCTTCTGGTTCGGCCCCGAGCACTTGATGCCGATCTCCTTGATGAATCGCTCGACGATCACGCGCTGCTTCGCCTCATCGAGCATGCCTGAACGCGTGAGCGCCGGCATCAGCGCAAGCGTGAGGTTTTCCGCCACCGACATGCTGGGCACGATGCCTTGAGTCTTCCGGTCTTCCGAGCAGTAGCCCATGCCGGCGGCAATTGCATCGGCAGGCCCCTTGAACTCGGCCGGCTTGCCGTTGAACGTCACCGTGCCTGAAGTCTTGCGATCGGCCGCGAAGATTGCGCGTGCGGTCTCTGTCCGCCCTGACCCCAGAAGCCCTGCCAGCCCGATGATTTCACCGCGGCGGATATCGAGCGTTGCATCCTGCACGCGATGGCCCAGCGCCAGATGCTTCGCATCCAGCAGTTCGCCGCCGATATTGGCCGTGCCCCCTGCCTCGAACGCGGTGGCGCCGCGCTTTTTCACTTCCGCCAGATCACGGCCCAGCATGCCGGCGACGAGTTGCAGCTTGGTGATGTCGCCCATGGGCTGGACTGCAACCGTGCGGCCGTCCCGCATGATGGTGACGCGGTCGCACACCTGATAAAGCTCGTCCAGCTTGTGACTGACGAAGATGACCGCCACGCCTTCCGCCTTGAGCTGGCGGATGGTACGGAGCAGCACAGCCACCTCGGCCTCATCGAGCGAGGACGTGGGCTCGTCCATGATGACGAGCTTGGCGTTGAACGACACTGCGCGTGCGATCGCCACCATCTGCTGGACGGCGGTCGAAAATCGCTCAAGCGGCTCGCGCACGTCGACGCGCACATCGAAGCGCGCCAGCAAGGATGCAGACTCCGCATTCATCTTCGACCAGTCGAGCAGGCCGAAGCCGCGCTTTGGCTCGCGGCCGAGAAAGATGTTCTCGGCCACCGAGCGGTAGCCGATCAGGTTGATTTCCTGGAAAATGGTGCTGATGCCGGCACGCTGCGCCTGCTGCGGCGAGCCTGCCGTCCAGTCCTTGCCGTCAAATGAAATGGTGCCTGCGTCGCGGACATACGCGCCATTCAGGATCTTGATCATGGTGGACTTGCCGGCGCCGTTCTGGCCGACCAGTGCCATGATTTCGGCTGGCATGACCTCCAGCGAAGCGTCAACGAGTGCTGGCACACCGCCGAAGCTTTTGGATATGGCCTGCATCGAGAGAAGGGGAGACGTCATCGTACCTGCCACAGCGCATAAGAACGGTGTGGAAGCCTAGGGCTTCCACACCAGAGTTTGCAATGTCCGAAAACTCAGTAGGCTTCGGGCATGTATTCGGCCGCGTTCTCCTTGGTGAAGACGCGGTCGATGTTGACGAGGCGGGTTTCGAGCGTTTCGCCATTGCCATACTTCTCGATGGCGTCGAAGGCGGCCGGACCGAACTTCGGATTGCACTCGATGACGACAAGCACCTTTCCGTCGATCAGGGCCTGGGTCGCGTCCTTGGTGCCGTCGATCGAGGCGATGATCAGGTCCTTGCCCGGAACCTTGCCGGCCGCCTCCATGGCAGCGATGGCGCCCATGGTCATTTCATCGTTGTGCGAATAGAGCGCCGTCGCTTCCGGGTGCGCCTGATAGAGCGTCTCGAAGACCTGGCGGCCCTTGTCGCGTGCGAAGTCGCCGGACTGCGAGGCGATGATCTCCATGCCCGGATGGTCCTTGATGTAGTCGGCGAAGCCCTTCATGCGGTCATTGGCCGGAGAGCTTCCGACGGTGCCCTGCAACTCGATGATCTTGGCCTTGCCGCCAACGGCCTTGACCAGAACCTCGGCGGCCATCAGGCCTTCCTTCACGAAGTCCGAGCCGATGAAGGCTACATAGTCTTCGCCACCCTTGGCGAGTGACTGGTCGACGTTGCGGTCGATGAGGAGCAGCGGAATGCCGGCTTTCTTGGCTTCCATGACGGCAGGAATCAGAGGCTTTTCTTCACGCGGCGCGAGGAGGATGACGTCGACCTTCTGGGCGATCATGGAACGCACGTCGGCGACCTGCTTTGCCGCGGAACCCGCAGCGTCGGTGTAGACGAGCTGCCAGCCGCGCTTCTCGGCTTCCGCCTTCATGCTGGCTGTCTGTGCGAGACGCCAGGGATTGTTGCTCTCAGTCTGCGCGAAGCCGACCTTGTACTTGTCCTTCTTCTCAAGCTTGGGCAAAGCGGCATAAGCCGGGCGGATGGTGAAACCTGCAATCGAGAGGCCCCCGAGGGCCTGCAGAACGGTACGGCGATTCATCGACATCTTGACTCTCCCATGTGTGGCCACGCGTGATGATCACGCTCGGCGGGGCCATTGCCGCCTTCTACCTTATAAAACATCAGCGCAGACAGCAGACTGATCAATGAGCTTCTTCTGCCGGCCATGAAGATGCAGACTGCGAGATCGTGATCTCTATATGTAGTACAATTGCATATTGGCCACTTCGTCAAGCGTTGTAATGTTGTGCGGCGCAACAAGAGTGCACTTCCGCAAACTTGCGTACCTTCTCCACTGATCCGGCAGGAATTTCGTCAGCGGGGACTGTTGCACCTCGATTTTCCATGCGATGACTCGTCGCGAAACTCAGCTCGCGCACGGGCTACCCGGCAAGGCAATTCAGCGAGAAGACATGGCAAAGATTCATTCCGTCACCACCGGGTTCTTCCGGGTGCCTCTGCCCGAAGTTCTCACCGATTCAATGCACGGCATCATGCGCGATTTCGAACTTGTCACCGCAACGGTACGCGATGCCGATGGCGCCGAAGGTGTGGGCTACACTTTCACTGTGGGGCGCAACGGCGGCGCCATCGCCAATATTCTCGAACGCGAGATGTCGGAGATCGTCACTGGCCTCGATGCCGACTTTATCGAGGCGATCTGGATGAAGCTGTGGTGGGACATGCATTATGGCGGGCGCGGCGGCCCGACAGTCCTGGCTCTCTCCGCACTCGACATGGCGCTATGGGATCTCAAGGCAAAAAAGCTGTCGCAACCTTTGTGGAAACTGCTCGGCGGATTTTCAGACCGCGTGCCGTGTTATGCGGGCGGCATCGATCTGGAGCTTCCCCTGCCGGACTTGCTGAAGCAGACTGACCGCAATCTGGAGCGCGGCTTCCGTGCCATCAAGATGAAGGTTGGCCGCAAGCGCCTGTCGGAAGATGTGGAACGTGTCGCAGCGATGCGCAAACATCTGGGCGCGGATTTTCCGCTGATGGCGGACGCGAACATGAAATGGACGGTCGACGAGGCGATCCGCGCCGCGAGGGCTTTCGCTTCATCAGACCTGACCTGGCTGGAAGAGCCGATCTCGCCCGACGATATCGGCGGCCACGCCCGCGTGGTGCGCGAGGGAGGCCTTCCCATCGCTGCCGGCGAAAACCTGCGCAACCTGTGGGATTTCAGGCATCTGATCGCGTCGGGCGGTGTGACCTATCCTGAACCCGATGTCACCAATTGCGGCGGCATCACGCATTTCATGAAGATCGCCCATTTGGCCGAAGCCTTCAATCTGCCCGTCACGTCACATGGGGCGCATGATGTGACCGTGCATCTGCTGGCGGCCGCTCCGAACCGCTCCTATCTGGAGGCGCATGGCTTCGGGCTCGACCGCTTCATCGCAGAACCGCTGAAGATCGAGGATGGCTTTGCAATTGCGCCTTCAACCCCCGGACACGGCATCGTGTTCGATTGGAAGGGCTTAGCCGCCATCCGTGCCTGAGGACTTACACATATGATCGAGAGCTACGATTACATCGTCGTCGGCGGCGGATCGTCGGGATGCGTCGCGGCGGCGCGCCTTGTCACCGAAGGCAAGGCACGCGTGCTGCTCCTTGAAGGTGGCCACTCGCACCGCCATCCCCTACTCGACATGCCGCCCGGCATCTTCAAGATGATCAACGGCTCGAAGTTCATGCGGTATCATCAGACGGTGCCGCAGGAACATCTCGGCAATCGCGTGCATGACATTCCACAGGGCAACGTGCTTGGCGGCGGCTCCTCCGTCAACGCGCAGGTCTATATTCGCGGGCGGCCATCGGACTATGAAGAATGGCATGAACTCCTGCGTGGTGACAACGATTATCCCGGTTGGGGATGGAAGGACGTGCTGCCGCATTTCCGCGGAATGGAAGGCAACAACCGCCTGCAGAACGACCTGCACGGCAGCGAAGGCCCGTTGCTGGTTTCCGATCCGGGACACATCAACGAGGTGTCGCGCTGGTTCGTGCAGAGCGTTCAGGCGCTCGGCGTTCCGTTAAATCACGACTTCAACGGGCCAGCCCAGCAGGGTGTCGGATTCTACCAGTTCATGAATCGCGCGGGCAAGCGCAGCAGCGCGGCCTATGCCTTCATCGCGCCACTTCAGAACGATCCAAACCTGAAGCTCGAACTCAATGCGCGTGTGAGCAAGATCGATATCGAGAATGGCGCGGCAGTGGGCGTCACTTATCGCGACCGCACCGGGAATGAACGGAAAGCCCGCGCAAACCGAGAGATCATCATGGCGGCGGGGGCACTCGTCACACCACAGCTTCTGATGCTGTCGGGAATTGGCGATGCTGCGCAACTGAAGGCGCATGGTATCCACTGTGTGGCCGATCTGCCGGGTGTCGGGCAAAATCTGATCGATCATCCGGAAGTGCCGATCATTGCGCTCGCCAACGGCAAGTATGGTTATTATCGGCAAGGCGTGGGCTGGCGGATGCTGCTCAATGGCTTGCAGTTCAAGCTGTTCGGCTCAGGGACAATCTTGTCTGCGGGTGTCGAGGCTGGCGCATTCGTCAATCCCATCCATCCTGAAGCGGAACCCTCGATCCAGGCGTTCTGCGTCCCCATTGTCTACCTCGACCGTGACATCCTGACCCTGGTCGAGAATACCTATGGGCTGACCGTGACCACGGTTGTCATCAAGCCGAAGTCGCGTGGCGATGTGCGGCTCAGGTCCTCCAATCCCGAAGACATGCCGCTGGTGTCGCCAAATCTTCTCAAAGACCCGGACGACATGCGAACGATGATCGAGGGCCAGCGCTACTTCCTCCGGGCCTTCGATAAAACTCCGCTGGCGGGCCGCTACAACAAGATCGCCATTCCCGACCGGAGCAAGATCACGGACGAGGACCTCGCTGCGCATTGCAAGCGCTTCGTCAAGACCAACTACCACCCGACCGGCACCTGCCGCATGGGGCCCACGGGCGATCCGCTCGCGGTGCTGGATTCACGATTGAAGGTACGGGGCATTGAAAAGCTCCGCGTCTGCGATCTTTCCGCGATGCCGAATATCAATGGCGGCAACACCAATGCGCCAGCCATGATGATGGGCAGCCGTTGCGCGGAACTGATCCTGCAGTCATCTTAGGCTTGCGTTGCGATTTACAGGAGACGGGACGGAGCGATGATCGAAGAATTCGAGTTTGGAAAGATCGACGGGGTTCCCGTCAGAGGCTTCGTGTTGCGCAATGCCAATGGCTTGACCGCCAGGCTCATCAGCTACGGCGCGCGGCTGACCGAGTTTCATGCGCCCGGGCGGGATGGAAAGACGGCCGACATCGTGCTGGGTTTTGATGACCTCGCATCGTACATCGCCACCAACACCTATTTCGGCGCCACCTGCGGGCGCTATGGCAACCGCATCCGGAACGGCCGCTTTTCACTCGATGGAAAGCAGGTGCAGGTCGATTGCAACGAGGGCGCCAACCACCTGCATGGCGGCCGCGCCGGATTCGACCGCAAGATCTGGAACGCACATCCCGACGCGGGGAAGAATGCCGTCGTGTTCTCCATCGTCTCGCCCGATGGTGATCAGGGCTTTCCGGGCACCGTGCACCTGACCGCAACCTACCGGCTGACCGACGACAATGTGCTCGACATCTCGATGCGCGGCACGACGGACGCGCCGACCATTCTGAACGCCGTTCATCACACATACTGGAACCTCGCGGGGCAAGGCTCGGGCGACGTGCGCGACCAGCGCCTCAGGCTCAATGCCGATTTCTATACGCCGGTCGATGCGGAACTCATCACGACGGGAGAAGTGCTGGGCGTCGCGGGCACGATCTTCGACTTCCGCGAGGCCAAGCCCATCGGAACCGATATCGATGCGCTTCAGGATGTGGGCACGGGAAATCTCGTCGGCGGCGGCTATGACCACAACTGGTGCCTCAACGGTCCCGGCGATGGCCTGAGGCTTTGCGCCCATGTGGCCGATCCGCATTCCGGAAGAGGCTTCGAGCTATTCACCAATGAGCCCGGCGTGCAATTCTATACCGGAGGGTATCTCGATCAAAAAGTCATCGGCAAGCGCGGCCTGCCCTATTGCCGCTTTGCCGGTTACACGTTCGAGACACAGAAATTTCCCAACTCGCCGAACGTCGCGCATTTCCCCTCCAGCATCCTCAGGCCGGATGAGGTCTACGACCACCGCATGGTCTTCCGCTTCTTCGCGGAGTGAACCGCATCGTATTCATGAAAGCCGCCAGTTTGCGATGGTGAAGTGATGACAAGGAAAAATGACATGAACACTCTCTACAAGACCGCGCTTTCCGAACTCGGCACCGTGTTCGACCGCTTGAGTGATGCGGACGTGGATCGGGCCTGCCAGATGATCGCGGAAGCCAACAAGGTTGTGGTATTCGGCGGTGGCCGCGAGCGATTGCAGATCATGGGCTTTGCCATGCGCCTTTATCACATGGGCCGGAACGTGGCGGTCGAAGGCGACATGACGACGCCACCTGTGGGCAAGGGCGACCTCTTCATCGTGACTGTGGGCCCGGGCGAAATTTCCACCGCTCTGGCGCTGCTCGGCGTTGCCAAGTCTGCAGGCTCGAAGATCCTCGTGATCACGGCCCAGCCCAAGGGACGCGCTGCAGCCTACGCGGATTTCGTGCTGCATCTTCCAGCGCAGACCATGGCGGACGACCAGGGCGACAAGAAAACTTCCGTGCTGCCAATGGGCTCGCTCTATGAAGGGGCACTCTTTGTGCTGTTTGAAGTGATGGTTCTCAAGCTGGTCACCATGCTGAAGGTGACGCCGGAGGCGATGCGGGCCAACCACACAAATCTCGAGTGAGCTTGTGGCCTGCTCGGGCTAGCTTGCGCGTGGAACTCTCTCACCCTCATGGATTCATTCCGTTGATCCGGCGGGACTGGCGGTTTGCAATTCACCACAAGCGGGATCATTGACGATTCCTGTCCCCGCCGGAACGGAGACAGCAAGCCTGGCTCGATTTTTGCTGCGAGCAGGTTTTCGCACATGGTGATGCGAACGGTGGAATTACCTCCCGCGGAGTTCGGCTAGGCTTACTGCCGATTTGGAGCAAACTGGTAGCCTTGCTGACGCATCTTTTCGAACTCATCGCCAGGCGCGGCGATAGCCCCGCCGCAGTCGGCAGCCGGCAGCCGGGGTCGCGGGCCACTTCCCGGACCTAGAGCAACCGGCGGTCGACTGACCGCCGACAAGTTGCTCGAAAGCTTTGAATCCGGCGCATTTTCGCTTCGCAAGTGATTCCACTTGCTCCCCCAATGCGCTGGTCGACCTGCACCACCAATGGGGACAGGACCCATGAACATGGAAAGATGTCCTTGATGCGGAGTGTCTTTCACGTGAGTTCAGCGATCCACTGGACACAGTGCTGGCACATTCGAAGGACCGTTCTCCGAGGGGTCTCTCGAACGCCCCCGAATGGATGTGGTGGGTGCGTTCGCGGCACAGTCAGTCAGCACGCCGCAAGCATTCGCCCGTTGGGTCTTGGCGCGCCGGGCAACTGAATTTATTCTCCCATGACTGGAACAAGCCGTTCCGTCTTCACCGGATCCAGAACACGGTCGGTCAGCGTAGCCGCGATCCATATCGCGCCGAGTGTGATCCATGCCGTGACGGCGAAGACCGACGCCCCGGTGACGCCTGCGCCAACCGCGCAGCCACCTGCCAGCATGCCGCCAAAGCCCATCAGCGCGGCCCCGGCAAGATACCTTCGCATCGACTGGCCGTCATGGAATCCCTGCAAGACGAGTTCGCGCGACATGAACGCCGCGAGGAAGGAGCCGAGAAACACGCCAGGGACCAACCCGACGTCGAAATCGAGCAAAGTGCCCGGCTGCGAAAGAAACAGCATCAGTGTATCGGCGGAAGGCCCAGTGAAGGTGACGCTCTCGACTTGCACGGGATCAAAGGCCTGCTGCGACATGGATGATGTAAGCCACCATGCCAGTGGAATGGACAGCCCGACGCCGATGGCGGCGGCGCTGCGCCAGGTGCCTGCCCTGGCACGGATGGCGACGGCAACTCCGGCCAGAAGCCACATCGCGGCAAAGGCGATAGCAATGGATTGTGAGACTCCGGTGAATGCAATGAGGTCATTGCCACCGATCTGACCTGTGGTGAGACGTGACGCCATCCATTCGCGCACCGGTTGGAGGAAGCCGCGAAGACTCGCTTGCGCCACCACGGCAAAGACAAGGCCGGACAGAAGCGCCCTCAGGTTGCCGGTCGCCGACAGCACCAGGAGGCGGCTGGCGCAGCCGCGCGCCAGCACCATGCCCGCCCCGAACATCAGGCCGCCGATCGCGGCCCCTGACAGGCTTTGAGGTGACGCCAGTTGCCGGGCCTCGGCCAGATCGGCCATGCCACTCGTGGCGAGAAGCTGGGTGCCAGTGACGGCCGCACCAAAGGCCAGCAGCCAGATCGACAATTTCTGGCCCAGGCTGCCATGGGCGAATTCGAGGACCGCTGCCCGGAGGCAAAACCGGCTCTGCTGCGCGAAGGCGCCAAACACCAGCCCGACCAACAAGCCGATCGCCAGATTGGTGCCGTCTTCGCCCAGAACCTCGATCACTCCTGTCATGTCCATCGCCGCAGCCCCTCGCTCATGCCCGGTTCACTTTTCCACGCTGCAAGACAGATTGACTTTGATCCCGGTCAATCAGATATTAACATTCAAATAATTGCATGTTTAGTGGGAGTCACCGATGCCTGCAACCCGTGATCCGCATGCCAATGACCTGTGGCCGCTGTCGCGCCGAAAGTTCCTGACTCTGGCAGGTGTCAGCCTCACCATGCCGTGGACGAGTCGGTGGGCGTTGGCTGCGCCACTCGACATTGGAGGCGCCGAGGTGACGGTGGTGAGCGACGGCCAATTGAACCTGCCCCTGAGTTTCGTGCTGCCGGATATTCCCGAACCGGAGATCAAGACCCTGTTCGACGCCAACGGCATGGCGATGGAAGCCTTCGCCCCGGACTGCAATGTCACGTTGCTGCGAAAGGACGGGCGGCTGGCGATTTTCGATGCGGGATCGGGCTCCAATTTCATGCCGACTGCAGGAAAGTTGCTGGACGGGCTTTCGGCGGCAAGCATCGACCCCGCAGAGGTAACGGATGTCATCTTTACCCATGGCCATCCGGATCACTTGTGGGGCGTTCTCGATGACCTGGACGAACTGGTGTTCCCGAACGCGTCCTACCGGATGGGCAAGGCCGAATGGGACTTCTGGCGCGACCCCGGGACAGTCGAGGCCATGCCGGAGGAACGCAAGAGCTTCGCGGTTGGCGCCCAGACCCGGCTCGCCGCCATCGAGGAGAAGATCGTGCTGTTCGGTGCTGGTGAAGAAGTCTTCTCCGGAGTCGAAGCTGTCGACACGGCGGGGCATACGCCCGGGCACATGTCCTTCATGGTCCATGGCAGCAGCGATAAGGTGTTCATCGTCGGTGATGCCATCAGTCACGCGGTGATTTCGTTCCAGAAGCCGGACTGGCACTCGGGTTCTGACCAGGATGCTCCGCGCGGTGCGAAGACCCGAACCGCGCTGCTCGACAGGCTTGCGACGGAAAAGCCGCGCATCATTGGCTATCATCTGCCGCATCCCGGCATCGGCCGGGTCGAACGCAAGGACGCAGCCTTCGCCTTCGTCCCGGAGGAGTAGGCCGAGTGACTACTCGGCAGGTGCCCTGCCACGGCGTTGGAACATTGCAAAGCTTGAACCTTCGAGCAGATGGCCAAGCCCCATGCGGGCGCCGAGCACGATAGACACCACCACGATGGGTGCTGAGATCGCAAGCACCGAAAACGCCGATACGGCCTGCCCTATCGTGCATCCCATCGCCATGACGCCACCCACGCCCATGAGTGCCGCTCCCGCGATGTGGCGCGACAGTTCACGTGCGTCGTCGCAGGCCTCCCAGCGGACGTCGCGGCGGATCAGGGCCGCGCCGGCGGCGCCTGCAACAACACCCAGCACGAGGCCCACGCCATAGTCCGGCAGCACGCCGGTATAGGCGATGATCTGCATCACCGTATCGGCCACCGGCACGACAAAGGATCCGGCTTCGATCTGAACGGGAGCAAAGGCATGCGTGGCGGCAAGCGAAGTGACGAGCCATCCGGCTGCGATGCAGACACCGACGACGGCACCGGCCAGCATCCTGGTTCGCGCCTTGCGCGGAACGCCGCCGCCGAAGACGAAGGCCGCAAGACCCAGCGCAACAGCCACAGCAGTTGGCAAGGCAAGGTCGATGCCCACCAGGGCGGATATAATATCGCCAATAGACTGGCTCCGGGCGGGAGCAAGGTCGATTGCAACATCATCAACCGTCATGACGCGGAAGATCGACAGCAAGCCCTTCTGGGCAGCAAGCGCGAAAATCGACATCATGATGAGTGCGACAAGGGACTTGAGGCTGCCGCCGCCCAGCCGGACCAGCGCACCAAAACTGCAGGTGCCGGTCAATGCCATGCCATAGCCAAACATAAGACCGCCGGCGATGGCGCCTGTGAGGCCGAGAACGGGCGCTAGGTAGAACGACTGCGAGACATCGACGATACCTGAAAGCACCATCGCCTGCGTGAGAACAAGGGCCGTGAGTGTGGCGAGTGCCCAGCTCCGCAGGCCGTTCTTGTCGCCGGCATAAGCCCAGCGCTCGATGGCATTCAGCGAGCAGAAATGCGCATAACGTGCCGCAAATCCGGCTATGACGCCGATGGCGATGCCGCCTGCGAAGGGAAACCACTGCCAGCCGAGAATATCCACGATCACCTCGCCTGGAATGAACTGGGGCGTGAGAGCCTATGCCTGGGTGGAGCCGGGGTCAATTACTGCCGGGCTTGCGCTTGATCGGCGGGCGATGCGGGCGGCAGAATAGCTGGTGCAGTGTTTCGATCACGGAAGACACCTCCTCGCTGGCTATCGAGTAATAGATGCTGCGGCCATCGCGGCGGGCATTGACCAACCCGTCGAAACGCAGACGGGCCAGCTGCTGCGACACAGCGGCTTGCGGCATATCCATGATGTCTTCGAGCTCCGACACCGACTTCTCGCCCTCGGCGAGCAGACAGAGAATCAGCAACCGGTTTTCATGCGACAGGGCTTTCAGCATCTCGCTGGCCTTGCGGGCCTGATCAATGAGTTCCCGCTTCTCCTTGGCGGTGGCGGTTGAAAAACTTGGCAGGCTCATGATTTGACCGATGATTTGCACTTTTTGAATAGGTTGCGGAGACTGCGATGGCACATCTTTGTAACGGGTTCAACCTTCAGGTGAGAGAGGGGTTGCCGCGTCTGGCGGCAGCTTCGCGATCATCTCATCCAGCAAGAACCAGAAGAACTGGTCGCCGGCATAACCCCGCATGCGCGAAACCTCCCGTCCATCATGCACCAGTACGAAGCTCGGCGTGAAACGTTCCGGAGCAACCGCGCGCAGGTCCTCCGGCCAGGCCTTTGTGATGTCGACGCGGCGGAGCGGCGCTACCGCAGCCTGCTGCGTCTTGGGATAAGCCGCGCCGATCTCGGCCTCGAAGCGAAGGCACCAGGCGCAGCCGGGCTGGTGCAGCATCACCAGTTCCGCTGCCATGGCCGGAAGTGGCACCAACATCACGAGGCCCAAAACCATGCCCGCCATCGTTCTCATGCATATGCTCCAAAAATTCAGTTTGCAATATATATCAAAGACTGCATATTTTCAAAGAAAAGCGCTGAGCGCCGCTGCGGCAAATGGGAGTGACTGACTTGATGGACGTTTCCTACCCCGGCGCTTTGCTGGCGGGGCTCCTGTCGTTCATTTCGCCCTGTGTTCTTCCCATAGTGCCGCCCTACCTCGCCTATCTCGCGGGACTGAGTTTCGAGGAAATGCGGGACGAATCGGCGGGGCGTGCCCGCGAGCGGCGGATCGTGTTTGCCGCAATCGCCTTCGTGCTGGGCTTCACCACGGTCTTTGTGGCGCTTGGAGCGACGGCCAGCGTGATTGGTCAAACCATCGCGCAGTACTTTCACATCCTTTCGATCATTGCAGGCGTCATGATCATCATCATGGGCTTGCATTTCCTGGGGCTTTTCCGCATCGGGCTGCTCTACCGGGAGGCGCGGGTCAATGTCGGCAAGAAGCCCGCGGGCCTTGCCGGTGCCTACGTGATGGGGCTCGCCTTCGCTTTCGGCTGGACACCCTGCGTTGGACCGATCCTCGCGGCCATCTTGTTCATCGCCGGGTCAGAGGGAACAGCGTTGCGCGGCGCCAGCCTCCTTGCCACCTATTCGCTCGGCATAGGCGTGCCGTTCATCATCGCTGCGCTGTTTGCCAGCCGCTTCATCAAATGGGCGGCCCGGTTCCGGAAGAACCTGCCGGTGGTCGAAAGGGTGATGGGGGGATTGCTGGTGGCGACAGGCCTCCTGTTCATGACCGGGCAGATGTCGGCCATCGCCAACTGGCTGCTTCTTACTTTCCCTGCATTCTCCGAGATTGGCTGACCAGAAAAGGAAACTGATATGCCCAAGACACTTGTCGCCCTTCTGTTTGCAGCTTTGACCTTCGCGGCATTTCCGGCCAGCGCCACGACCGTCGGCGACGACGGCCTGCATAAGGAGGACTGGTTCTCGATAACCTTCCGCGACCTAAGGGAAGACATCGCGGCGGCAAATGAAGAAGGCAAGCGGCTGGCCATCGTCTTCGAGCAAAGGGGCTGCGTCTATTGCGCCAAGATGCATGAGGTGATCCTCGCCGACCCGGAAGTCGCCAGTTACATCAAGGCAAACTTCAAGGTGGTGCAGTACAACATGTTCGGCGACGAGGACGTGACCGACCTCGACGGCGAGACACTGACGGAGAAGACTGCCGCACGCAAATGGGGCTTCGTCTTCACTCCGACGATCGTCTTCCTCCCCGAAGAGGTGCCGCAAGGCAAGACCGCGGCCCAGGCAGCCGTCGCGATCATGCCGGGGGCCTTCGGCAAGTGGACTTTCCTCAACATGTTCAAGTGGGTGAGGGAGAAAGGCTACGAGGGCGACGAACATTTCCAGAAGTATCACGCCCGCATCATCAACGAATTGCGCGCCGCCGGCAGGCTCGATGCAGAGTAAGTCCGCAGGCTCTGTCCGACCTCATATTCAAATAATCATATTTTTCTATTGATGAAAGTTCGAAACGCAGTTAGCTTGACAAAAAAAGCAGAACAGACCGATCCGGAACAACTGGAGAGTTTCAAATGGGAGGAGCGTGCCGCATGAGAGTGGCTATCAGTACTATTGCGATCATCGCCACGCTGGCTGGAACATCCCTCAGCGTCGCGGCCGAAGTGGCGCCTGGTGACGTGAAGATTGCTGACCTTGCGGTCCCGGATTCGCTCACCGGTCAGCCCGGCGATGCCGAGGCCGGCGCAAAAACCTTCAAGGATGGCAAGGCCGGCAATTGCCTCGCCTGCCACACCAACAAGGCAATGTCGAAGGAACTTTTCCATGGCAACGTCGGCCCCACGCTCGACGGAGTGGCATCGCGCTACGAACCAGCTCAGCTGCGCGCCATCATCGTGAATGCCAAGGCAGTGTTCGGCAAGCAGACCACCATGCCCGGTTTCTACTCGCTGGATGTCGGAAAGGATGTCCGCGAAGAGTTCGTCGGCAAGACGGTCCTGACTGCACAGCAGGTCGAGGATGTGCTCGCCTACATCACCACGCTGAAAGACTGAGAATTCCCGAGAGGAGCATGATGGAAATGCACGTAACAAGACGACAGGCGCTGGCCCTTGGTGCGGGAGCGGCCGTGTTCACGCTGATGCCGGTTATATCCCGCGAGGCCTTGGCCTCCGCCGAGGACACCGACAAGATGATACAGGAGTTCACCGGCGGCAAGGCACCCGAGGCCGGCAAGATCACGCTGACGGCGCCTGAGATTGCCGAAAACGGCAATACGGTTCCGATTTCGGTTTCGGTCGAGAGCGCCATGACTGGCGACGATCTCGTCGACTCGGTCATCATCCTGGCGGACGGAAATCCCAACCCCGCTGTCATCACGTTTCATTTCACCGAAATGAGCGGCAAGGCCGATGCGACGACCCGCATGCGCCTCGCCAAAACCCAGAACGTCGTCGCCGTCGCGAAGATGAAGAACGGTGCCGTGTTCATGGACAAGAAGCAGGTCAAGGTCACCATCGGCGGCTGCGGCGGCTGAGCGAGAAAAGGACGAGACAAACATGGCAGCCCCAAAACCCCGCGTAAAAGTTCCGAAGACCGCATCGGCCGGCGAGATCATCGTGATCAAGACGCTGATCAGCCACGAAATGGAATCGGGTCAGCGCAAGGACAAGGATGGCAAGGTCATCCCCCGCAAGATCATCAACAAGTTCACCTGCGAGTTCAACGGCGCGAAGGTGTTCGAATGTGACATCGATCCGGCGATCTCGGCAAACCCCTACTTCGAGTTCAATGCCAAGGTTCCTGAAAGCGGTACGTTCAAGTTCAGCTGGGCCGATGATGACGGCTCGGTCTACGCCCACGAAGAAAAAATCGAAGTGAAGTGAGCCGTGTGGAGCCAGCCACACCAAGAGCCGGCCGGTCACATCATTTTTGGGAGGAACAGCCTGTGAAGAAGTCAATTTTATCGGCGTGCGCAGCAGCGGCGGTCATCGCGATGTCGGGCGCCGCCATGGTGAGTGCCGACCCCATCGATGCGAAGCTTGTGATCGACGGTCAGGAAATCTCCACCCGTGCCAAGGCGCCGGAGGGATATCCCTTTCCTGAGGTGATTTCAGGCTGGCTGTTCCGCGAAGCCGAGACCCGGGCACTGCAGGAAGACAGCTTCTCCAATCCGGGCATGCTGATCGTCGAAGAAGGCATTACGGCCTGGAGTGCGGTCGAAGGCACAGCGGGCAAGTCCTGTGCTTCATGCCATGGCGATGTGGCCGAGAGCATGAAGGGTGTGGGCGCGAAATATCCCACGTGGAATGCCGAGGCGAACAAGCCCTTCAATCTCGAACTTCAGATCAATGCCTGCCGCGAAAAGAACATGGGTGCCGAGCCCTACAAGTTCGACGACAAGGCGCAGATCGGCCTTACGGCGCTGATCAAGCATCAGTCATTGGGGCTTCCGATGTCGGTGGACCTTGAGCCAGGCGCAATGAAGTCGTGGTGGGAAAAGGGCAAGGACGTCTACTACACCCGGACCGGACAGCTCAATATGTCCTGCGCGACGTGCCATGAAGACAACATGGGCAAGATGATCCGTGCCGACCATCTGAGCCAGGGACAAGTCAACGGCTTCCCCACCTATCGCCTCAAGGACGGCATCAATTCGCTGCACAACCGCTTCCGCGGCTGCATCCGCGATACGCGTGCAACGATCCCGAAGGCATTTTCGGACGAACTCATGGCGCTTGAGGTTTACGTGACCTGGCGCGGTACGGGGTTGTCGATCGAGACTCCGTCAGTTCGTCAGTAATTGGAACCGGGTGGCATCACCGATGCCGCCTGGCGGCCACCGCAGTCCTGTGTGAGGACCGGCCGCGCACAGCGCTGGCCGGTCACTTCAGAGTTTTGCTCGACTTGGGGTTTCAGTGATGTTTTCCAGACGTGAGTTCCTGCAGTTCGGCGCGGTGGCGGCAGCACTCCCTGTATTTTCCAATGGCATAACCCGCGCTGCCGCACAGCAGAAGCTCACGCAATCCGACCTTCTCAAGTTCGACAGCAAGGGTCAGGTGACGCTGCTGCACCTCACCGACATTCACGCCCAGTTGAAGCCAGTCTACTTTCGCCCGCCATCGGAGAATTTCGGCGTCGGCGCCTTCGAGGGAATTCCGCCCCATCTGGTGGGCGAGGCCTACCTCAAGCACTTCGGCATCGAGCCCGGCAGCGCCTATGCCTATGCCCATACCATGGTCGATTACGTGAACCTGGCCATGGCCTATGGCAAGCTCGGCGGCCTTGATCGCACGGCGACGCTGGTCAAGGCCATTCGTGCCGAACGCGGCGACGACAAGGTGCTCTTCCTCGATGGCGGTGACACTTGGCAAGGCTCGTTCACATCGGTCAAGACCAATGGCCAGGATGTCGTCGACTGCATGAAGCTGCTGAAGCCCGATGCAATGGTGGGGCACTGGGAATTCACCTTCGGCGAGGATCGCGTCAAGGAAATCATCGAGGGCATGGGCTATCCCTTCCTCGCCAGCAACATCTTCGATGCCGAATGGGACGAACCGGTCTTCGAGAGCACGGCGATGTTCGAGAAGGGCGGCGTCAAGGTCGCGGTCATCGGCCAGGCCATGCCCTACACGCCGATTTCCAATCCGAAGTGGATGTTCCCCAAGTGGTCCTTCGGCATCCGCCCCGAGGTATTGCAGGCAAATGTCGACAAGGCGCGAGCCGATGGCGCGGAGATCGTCGTGCTCCTGTCGCACAACGGCTTCGACGTCGACCAGAAGCTGCCAACGGTCGTCAGCGGCATCGATGTCATTCTCACCGGCCATACCCATGACGCCGTGCCGCGCGCTATCGAAATCGGCACCACGCTCGTCCTGTCGTCGGGGTCGCACGGCAAGTACCTCGGCCGCATCGACCTCGATGTGAAAGATGGGAAGGTCGCAGGCTATTCCTCGACACTCATCCCTGTCTTCGCCGATGTCATCGAGCCCGACGCCGAGATGGCTGCCAAAATCGCTGAAGTCCGCTCGCCTTTCGAGGCCGATGCGACCCGTGTTCTCGGCAAGACCGAGGCCCTCCTCTACCGGCGCGGCAATTTCAACGGCACCTGGGACGACCTGATCTGCGAAGCATTGATCGAGGAGCGGGATGCCGAGATCTCGCTCAGCCCCGGCTTCCGCTTCGGCACGACGCTGCTGCCCGGTCAGGACATCACCGTCGACGATCTCTACACCCATACGGGCATCAGCTACCCAGCCGTCTACCGTCTCGAGTTCTCCGGCGCGCAAATCAAGGAGATCATGGAAGACGTCTGCGACAACCTCTTCAACAAGGACCCCTTCTTCCAGCAGGGTGGAGACATGGTCCGCGTTGGCGGCATGGGCTACACCTGCGCGCCCAAGGAAGAAATCGGCAATCGCATTTCGGATCTGACCTTCCTCAAGACCGGCGAACCCATCGATCCGGCACGCAACTATGTCGTTGCCGGCTGGGCCTCGGTCAACGAAGGCGTCGAGGGCCCGGCGATCTACGACGTTATGGAAAGCTACATTTCCAAGAAGAAAGTCATCAACATGCCCGGCAACCAGACCGTCAAGGTCACAGGCATGTAGCGGACAGGTAAACATCATGAAGGCAAGCAAGTTGTTGTTGAGGAGAAGCTGGTGACCGAGAGGACGAGAACCGGATCATCGTCATCGCGCCGCGGATTTCTGAAGGCGGGTCTCGCCGCCGGGAGCGCAGTGGCGGTTGCAGGCGTAACGGGAGCCGCGCAGGCCGACGGTGACCCATTGATCACCGAGATTCAGGACTGGAATCGCAACCTCGGCGAAGGCGTGGACGCCATGCCCTATGGCGTGCCGTCGCCCTTCGAGAAGAACGTGGTCCGCCGCAACGTGGCGTGGCTCACAGCGGACTCCAAGAGCTCCATCAACTTCACGCCGCTCCACGAGCTTGATGGCATCATCACGCCGAGCGGCGTGTGCTTCGAGCGCCATCATGGCGGCGTGGCGGAAATCAATCCGGTCGATCACCGGTTGATGATCCACGGTCTGGTCGACACGCCGCTGGTCTTCACCATGGAGGACCTGAAACGGTTCCCGCGCGAGAACCGGGCCTACTTCCTCGAATGCGCCGCCAACACCGGCATGGAGTGGAAGGGGTCGCAGCTCAACGGCTGCCAGTTCACCCACGGCATGATCCACTGTGTGATGTATACGGGCGTGCCGCTCAAGTACCTGCTGCAGGAGGCCGGCGTGAAGACCGAAGGCAAGTGGATACTAGCAGAAGGCGCTGATGCTGCCGCCATGACGCGCTCTATCCCGCTCGACAAGGCAATGGATGATTGCCTCGTCGCCTTCAAGATGAATGGCGAGGCGTTGCGTCCCGAGCAAGGCTATCCGGTGCGCCTGTGTGTTCCGGGCTGGGAAGGCAACATGTGGGTGAAATGGCTCCGCCGCCTTGAGGTGGGAGACCAGCCCTGGGCCCAGCGCGAGGAAACATCGAAGTACACCGACCTGCTGGAAAACGGCAAGGCGCGGCTTCACACGTGGGAGATGGACGTAAAGTCCGTCATCACCAATCCCAGCCCGCAGGCGCCGATCACCCACGGCAAGGGCCGCACCGTGATCACCGGGCTTGCATGGTCTGGGCGCGGCCAAGGCCTCATCACACGGGTCGATGTTTCGATCGACGGAGGAAAGAACTGGCAGACCGCACGCCTTGACGGGCCGAGCCTGCCAAAGGCGCTGCATCGTTTCTATCACGAGTTCGATTGGGACGGATCTGAACTGCTGCTGCAATCGCGCGCCATCGACAGCGAGGGGCTGGTGCAGCCGACCAAGGATGAGCTTCGCGCCGCGCGTGGCGGCAACTCGATCTATCACAATAACGGGATCCAGACCTGGTGGGTCCGCAAGGACGGGACGGCGGAAAATGTCGAAGTTTCGTAAGGGCGCGCTGGCAGTAGCGGGTTTGATCACACTCACGGCCGCCCCCGCATGGGCCGAGGGCGATGCAGCGGCAGGCGAAAAGGTGTTCAAGAAGTGCACGGCCTGCCATGCGGTCGGCGAAGGTGCAAAACACAAGGTTGGCCCGCAGCTCAATGGTGTCATCGGCCGCACAGCAGGCACAGCCGAGGGCTACAAGTATTCCAAGGCGATGATCGAGGCAGGTTCGGGCGGGCTGATCTGGAATGCCGAAACGGTGTCGCAATATCTCCACGATCCCAAGGCCTTCGTGAAGGGCAACAAGATGGCCTTTGCCGGCCTCAAGGAAGACGCCGACGTCGCAAATGTCATCGCCTATCTGGCAGACTTCCCGGGCGCGGTGACGGGTGCTGGCGAAGCTCCAGCTGCTGAGGCACAAGTGGCGGAGTCTGCTCCAACTCCGGAAACCGCTCCGGCACCCGCGGCAGCGGATACAGAAATTCCGGACCATGGATTGCTCCATCTGGGCCGCAAGGCCACCGAGGATGAGATCGCCGCCTGGGATATCGACATCCGCCCGGACGGCCTCGGCCTTCCCGAAGGCAAGGGCACCGTGGCGCGGGGCGAAGAGCTCTACGTCGAGAATTGCGCTATTTGCCATGGCGAGTTCGGCGAGGCCGTAGACCGCTGGCCCGTTCTCGCAGGCGGACACGATACCCTGAAGAACGAGCGGCCCGAAAAAACCATCGGTTCCTACTGGCCTCATGCCTCGACAGTATATGACTACATTCGCCGCGCCATGCCCTTCGGCAGCGCACGCTCACTGAGCGATGACGATGTCTATGCCCTTACCGCCTATGTGCTCTATCTGAACGACGTGGTGACCGATCAGGAATTCGAGCTGTCGAAGCAGAACTTCACCAGCATCACGCTTCCAAACGCCGACAACTTCATCCCCGACGACCGGCTGTCCGAGCCGCATTACGCGGGAAAGAAGGAGCCTTGCATGAAGGACTGCAAGCCGAGTGTCGAGATCACCGCGCATGCCCTCGTGCTTGACGTGACACCCGACAGCGATGGCGAAGGCCAGGGCGCAATCGAGTAATCCGGCACAACGGAACCATGAGGTTTAAGGCGGGTGAAGCAGATCGGCGCAGCAAGGAAGATCGGAGCCTGTTTCCTCCCCAGGCTGGCCGCGATCCTGTTTGTTGCTGCCTTTCTTGTTTCACCTGCATTGGCGGATGACCTGTCCGGCGAGGCATTGTTCGGCCAATGCAAGGCTTGCCACGACATCGGCCCCGGCGCCCGCCACAAGGTTGGGCCGCATCTGGATGGTTTGATGGGCCGGAAGGCAGGCTCGATCCCGGGATTCAACTATTCCGGCGCCATGAAAGCCGCTGGCGGCTCCGGTCTTGTGTGGAACGCCGAGATGCTGAAGCTCTACCTCGAACGTCCGCGCGATTTCATTCCCGGCAACCGAATGTCTTTCCGCGGCATGGCCGAGGCGGACAAGCGCGACGCACTGATCGGGTGGCTGGAGTCATTCTCCGCCGTCTCCCCTGCTGATGATCCCGCAGCCGCCGCGTCTTCCGGAGATCATCAGGCGGGAAGTTTCGCCGACATCGTGCTCGCCCTCAAGGGTGACCGCGACTACGGCGAATATCTCTCTGGCGAGTGCGTGACATGCCATCAGGTGTCGGGCCACGCCGATGGCATTCCCTCGATCGTCGGCGTGCCCCGCGATTACTTCGTCCGTGCACTGTTTGAATACAAGGTCAACATCCGCAGCAACGAGGTGATGAAACTCCGCGTCAATAATCTTGGCAACGAGGAGATTGCCGCGCTCGCCGAATACTTCGGTACGCTTTCGCCACAATGACGAAGCGGTTTCGTGACCAACCATAACAGATTTCAACGGGAGAAAATCATGATCACCCTCTCACGCCGCCGCTTCGGCCTTCTCGCGGGCGCCTTCGCTGGAAGCCTCGCCATGCCTGCCTATCTCCGCGCCCAGGCCAAGCCACGAGTCGTGGTGATCGGCGGTGGTGCCGGAGGCGCCACGGCGGCGCGCTACATCGCCAAGGATTCGGAAGGCGCCATCGACGTGACGCTGATCGAGGCCTTGGACAAGTACACCACCTGTTTCTTCTCCAACCTTTATCTCGGTGGCTTCCGCGACTTCGACTCGATTAACCATAGTTATGACAAGCTCCAGTCCAACTACGGGATCACCAAGGTGACCTCGCGCGCCACGGCGGTCGACCGTGACAAGAAGGAAGTGACCCTGCAGGACGGCTCGAAGATCGCATACGACCGCCTCGTTGTGTCGCCAGGCATCGATATCGTGTGGGACTCGGTTCCGGGCTACTCGGAAGAGTTGGCCGAGATCGCCCCCCACGCCTGGAAGGCGGGGCCGCAAACGCAACTGCTGCACGGCAAGCTGAATGCCCTGAAGGATGGCGAGAACATCGTGATGGTGGCGCCACCCAATCCCTACCGCTGCCCGCCCGGGCCCTATGAGCGCATTTCCATGATGGCCCATGTGCTCTATGCCAAGGGTTACAGGAACAGCAAGATCTTCGTGCTCGACCCGAAGGACAAGTTCTCCAAGCAGGGGCTGTTCCAGGAAGGCTGGGAGAACCACTACCCCGGCATGGTGGAGTGGATGGGGCCCGACGTCCATGGCGGCATCAAGTCCGTCGACGTGAAGGCGGGAACCGTCGAGACCGATCTCGATACCTTCGAGGGCGCGCTGCTCAACATCATTCCGGCACAGAAGGCAGGCGCCATCGCGCAATCGGCGGGACTTACCGATGACAAGGGCTTCTGCCCCATCGACGCAACGTCCATGCGCTCGAACATGGATACTAACGTCTTCGTTCTCGGCGACGCGGCGATTGCGGGCGACATGCCGAAGTCCGCCTTTTCGGCCAACAGCCAGGCCAAGGTGGCGGCCATGAACATCCGGGCCGACCTTCTCGGCTCCAAGGCTTTCCCGGCACGCTATTCCAACACCTGCTGGAGCCTGATCGAGACGGACGACGGCGTGAAAGTCGGCGCGCAGTATGAGCCGAAGGACGGCAAGATCGCCTCTGTCAGCAACTTCGTCAGCCAGACCGGAGAAGAGGCCGCTGTGCGGAAAGCCACCTACGAAGAGTCGCTCGGCTGGTATGCCGGAATCACGTCGGACATTTTTGGAGGCTGACTTCGGATCAACGTGCTCCTCCCCTCCGCCCAGTTCGGGCGGGAGGTCATCTCACTACACCTGCAGCGGACAATGCCTCACCTCCGCGGAAGGAAAAGGCCTGGTAGCTGTTCATGTCCTCATCATTTGAGCAGATCACTTTCGTGTTCTCGATTCCGTCGGGGTGTTGAAGAATCCGAAAATCAACCAGCGGCATGCCAAGCGGTATGCCTTTGAAGTCGATGCCAGGAGCGGCAAGTGCCAGGTTCGTGAACAGCACTGAAATACAAGCCATTGACAGCAGTCGATTGGAAAGGGCGTATGGCATGGTCTCTTTCAACATTATCGAATGGTCATGGGAGGACGTCGCGAGTAACTTGCCTCAATTATCATTGCTCTTCAACACAGTGAAGCCGTTCAAGCAACAAGCAATATGATCATTGCATCCAGAACCCTACTGTTACTGTAAGGTTTGGAAAGGAACCGCGCTCCGACCGGGAGGTGCAGTTCCGCGATTGTTCATGATTCGAAGGTCGTCGCCGTGCCGGTCCTGTTCACATGGGCCTCTCGCGGCCAAGCTTCGGAATATGTGTATGATGGCAACAGCGCGACTGCCGCTGGTGATCACCTTGAACATACGCTTCCCCTGCCGGCATGCGCACAAAGTGTGGCACGACATGCGCTTCACGGTGAGAGCTGATTGCGCCCAGGTTTTAGCCCAGCCTTCCCGTTTTCTCTTGCTTGTTCGACCTGGAGCGCCCATCTGAGCATAGAGCATTGGCACTCTCGTGCTACGAGCGCCAATCTGTCTTTGTCCAACATATTACAGTGAACAGCGACCATCGCTGACAGCGCAGGCTCGTGCCTTGCGAAGCCATATTCTTTTGAAGGATGATCCCATGCAGTTCCGTCCGTTGCACGACCGCGTCGTCGTAAAGCGCATCGAAGAAGACACCAAGACCAAGGGCGGGATCATCATCCCCGAGAACGCCCAGGAGAAGCCCATGCAGGGTGAAGTCATCGCCATTGGCCCCGGCGGCCGCGATGAGTCCGGCAAGATGATCCCGGTTGACGTGAAGGCCGGTGACATCGTGCTGTTCGGCAAGTGGTCTGGCACCGAAGTCAAGATCGACGGTACCGAGTACCTCATCATGAAAGAGAGCGACATCATGGGCGTTCTCGAAGGAAAGCCGGCTTCCCGAAAAGCCGCCTGACCGCTTGGTCTTCTCTGCCTCATTTCATTTTCTGTTTCTGAAGGACACACATAATGGCTGCCAAGGACGTAAAATTTTCAGGCGAAGCCCGCGAGCGCATGCTGCGCGGTGTCGACATTCTCGCCAACGCGGTGAAGGTCACCCTGGGGCCCAAAGGCCGCAACGTGGTGATCGACCGTTCTTATGGTTCACCGCGCATCACCAAGGACGGCGTCACCGTCGCCAAGGAAATCGAGCTTGAGGACAAGTTCGAGAACATGGGTGCCCAGATGCTGCGCCAGGTTGCCACCAAGACCAACGACATGGCGGGCGACGGCACAACAACGGCAACCGTGCTTGCACAATCGATCGTGCGCGAAGGTGCCAAGGCTGTGGCTGCTGGACTGAACCCCATGGACCTGCGGCGCGGCATCGAACTCGCTGTAGCGAGGGCGATTGGCGATCTTAAAGTCCAGTCGAAGAAGATCGCGTCATCAACCGAGATCCAGCAGGTCGGCACGATCTCCGCCAATGGCGAGAGCGAGATCGGCGAGATGATTGCCAAGGCGATGGACAAGGTGGGCAAGGAAGGCGTCATCACCGTCGAGGAAGCGAAGAGCATGGAGACCGAACTCGACATCGTCGAGGGCATGCAGTTCGACCGCGGCTATCTCTCACCTTACTTCATCACCAACGCCGACAAAATGTTGGCCGAGCTTGAGGATGCCTACATCCTCCTGCACGAGAAGAAACTTGGAAACCTGCAAGCACTGTTGCCGATCCTTGAAGCCGTGGTGAAAGCGGGCGCACCGCTCGTCATCATTTCTGAAGATGTCGAAGGCGAAGCACTAGCAACGCTTGTCGTCAACAAGCTACGTGGCGGCCTCAAGGTCGCTGCCGTCAAGGCGCCGGGCTTCGGAGATCGCCGCAAGTCCATGCTCGAGGATTTGGCCGTTCTCACCGGCGGCCAGGTCGTGTCCGAGGACCTCGGCATCAAGCTCGAGAACGTGACGCTTGAAATGCTCGGCCGCGCCAAGCGCGTGCGGATCGACAAGGATACGACCACGATCGTGGATGGCCATGGCGACAAGGACAAGATCCAGTCGCGCATTGGCCAGATCAAGGCGCAGATCGAGGAATCCACCTCGGACTACGACAAGGAAAAGCTGCAGGAACGCCTTGCCAAGCTTGCGGGCGGCGTTGCCATCATCAAGGTCGGCGGTGCCAGCGAGATCGAAGTCAAGGAACGCAAGGACCGTGTCGACGATGCACTGAACGCAACGCGCGCAGCCGTTGAAGAAGGCATCGTTCCGGGCGGCGGCGTCGCGCTGCTGCGTGCCAAAAAGGCGGTTGATGCGCTGTCATCCGACAATGCCGATATCCAGGCCGGCATCAGGGTCGTCTCGCGCGCACTCGAGTCCCCGCTCCGCCAGATTGTGGAGAATGCCGGTGTCGAGGGCTCGATCGTGGTTGGAAAGCTGCTTGAAAGGACCGGCAGCTATGGCTTCAACGCCCAAACGGAAGAGTATGTCGACATGGTCAAGGCCGGCATCATCGATCCGACCAAGGTCGTGCGCGTAGCACTTCAGGATGCGGCCTCCGTTGCCTCGATCCTGATTACCACGGAAGCGATGATCGCCGAGCGCCCCAGAGACAGTGATGCCATGCCATCAATGGCCGGCGGCGGCATGGGTTATTGATCCAACTTCAACTCGAGTGCCGCGGGGACATCACTCCGCGGCACAACTCTCTCGCAACAGGAGGACTGAAGACATGGCCAAGGGCGAACAGAGGAGCAATCGCGAAAAGAAGAAACCGAAGCAGGAGAAGGTTAAGCCGATTGCTGCCGTTTCGATGTTCTCGTCCGGTAAGTCCGACCTGAAGAAGTCGATGAACACCGGAAAGAAATAGCACTTCCACCGTCCATCGGCGGAGTGTGATTCTCAAGGCTGAAGCCTGCGCCGGCCGATGCACGCGAAGCCGTGCCCATTTTTTGCGTCGTTCCCAATGGGCTCTAGATCCCGCCGGATCCCTCAAGCTGCAGGGAACTTTGTTACCTCCACTCACGTTACATATTCTTATGCGACTCGCTCGCCGATGGCCCGTTTGTTTGGTGTCGCATGGCGACGGAAAGATCCATATGCTCCTCAATCTCCGGACCCTGTTCTCGCCTTCGTCTTCTATGTCGCTTTGGGACAATAAGGACCCGGTCCGCGAAGAATTGTTCAGCGTTGAACGGCTTGAAGAGCATGCACTAAGCCTTGCGGCAGCCCAGCCAGTAAATCCGGTTCAGGCCCGGGGCCATTCATTGTCGCGGCGTCTTGAAGACAATGGCGCAGTCATTATGGACGCCTATCGCAACACCGTTGTTGCGATCAGCGAGGGCCGCGCCATTACTCCGGCCTCAGAATGGCTGGTGGACAATTATCATCTGGTTGAACGCTACATACGCGAGATACACTCCGACCTGCCGCCCGGTTACTACAGGCAACTGCCAAAGCTGACAGACGGGCCCTTTGGTGGCTACCCCCGCATGTTCGGCCTCGCATGGGCCTTTGTTGCCCACACCGATAGTCGCTTCGATTCCCACATGCTGCTGCGCTATCTTCAGGCCTATCAAACCGTACAGCCGCTGAGCATCGGCGAACTGTGGGCCGCTTCAGTGACGCTGCGAATCGTGCTGATCGAGAACTTGAGGCGGCTTGCGGAATATATCGTGCAACATCGCCGCGAACGCGCCGAGGCCGACAAGCTCGCCGACCGTCTGCTGGGTGTAAATGGCCAGACACCCGAACCTGTGGAGGACGTGCTTTCAGCCCATAATGATGGGCTGCTTGCGGACGCCTTCGCGGTGCAACTTGTTCATCGGCTGCGGGATCAGGACCCCCGGATTACGCCTGCTCTGGACTGGCTCGACCGGCGCCTCGCCGCGCAGTATAGCTCACCCGATGCGGTCGTGCGCGAAGTTCACAGGCGGCAGGGCGCATCCAATGTCTCGGTACGCAATGTCATTACCAGCCTCCGGCTGATTTCCGATGTCGACTGGCGGGATCTCTTCGAGGCGAGCAGCCTCGTGGACGGCATTTTGGCGGAGGGAAGCACTTTCCGCGAAATGGATTTTGCCACACGCAATCTCTACCGCAGCGCCATCGAGCAAATAGCGCGAGGCTCCGGCCTAACCGAAATCGAGGTTGCCCAGCGTGCCATGCGTTCCGTTTCAACGGCACAGAGAAAAGCCGACACAATTCTCGATGAGCGGCTGTCGGACCCCGGATACTTCCTGCTAGCCGCAGGTCGCGCGGCCTTCGAACAAGATATTGGTTATCGTCCCTCCATTCGCGCCCGGCTGGCACGCCTGAATGACGCGGTGGGCATTCGCGGCTATGCGGCGGGCGTCATACTTGTCACGGCGTTGCTGCTAATCATTCCCATTGTCGTTCTGCCGCATTTTGGACTCGGCGTTCTTCCGTTGATGGCGCTTGTTGCGCTTGGAGCCATTCCGGCGGTCGACGCTGCCGTGGCTCTCGTGAACCGTGCCGTGAGCATCGGCTTTCTGGCCGCGCGCCTACCCGCGCTGGCATTGCGGAACGGCATTCCCGATGATCTCCGCACGGTCGTCGCCGTGCCGACCCTGCTGACTTCGGCTGCTTCCATCGCAGAGCAGGTGGAGCGGCTCGAAATCCATTATCTTGCGAGTCCGGACAACAATCTTCACTTTGCCTTGCTGTCCGACTGGAAGGACTCTTCTTCCGATACCGACGAGGGCGACGCGGCGCTGCTCCATGCGGCGGCTTCAGGCATCAATGGCTTGAATGAGCGTTATGGCCCGGCCACCTCCGGCCCCCGCTTTCTTCTTCTCCATCGCCGCAGGATGTGGGCTAAGAGCGAGGATCGCTGGATCGGCTGGGAGCGAAAGCGCGGCAAGCTTCATGAATTGAACCGCTGGCTCCGTGGTGCTGACGATACCAGTTTCATATCCATCGATGGCGTGAAGCCGGTGCCACCACCCGATATCCGCTATGTCGTCACGCTGGATGCTGACACGCGTCTCCCGCGCGATACGGTGTTGAAGCTCGTCGGCAAGATGGCACATCCCCTGAACCGTCCGCGCTTCGATGCAAGTGCCGCACGCGTGACCGAGGGCTATGCCATTCTGCAGCCGCGGGTGACACCATCGCTGCCGATGGGCGAGGAAGGCTCCCTCTTCCAGCGCATATTCTCAAGCGTCAGCGGCATCGATCCCTATGCCTCCGCTGTGTCCGACGTCTATCAGGACATGTTCGGCGAGGGCTCCTATGCCGGCAAGGGCATCTATGACGTCGATGCCTTCGAGGTAGCGCTTGCTGGCCGCGTTCCGCAATCAACACTTCTCAGTCACGATCTCTTCGAGGGTATCTTCGCACGCGCAGGTCTCGCGTCCGATGTCGAAGTCGTTGAGGATTATCCCTCGCGCTATGATGTCGGCGCATTGCGGCACCATCGCTGGGCCCGCGGCGACTGGCAGTTGCTGCCATGGGTTCTCGGTTCCGTGCCCTCGTCCGAAGGGGCAGATCCGGCGTTCAACGCCATTCCGCCTGTCGGGCGCTGGAAGATGATCGACAATCTGCGCCGCACCCTGACAGCGCCTCTGGCGATCATCGCGCTCATCGCCGGCTGGATGATGCCGTTTCAGGCGGCATTGATCTGGACGATATTCATCCTGACGACGATCGCGCTTCCATCGATTATTCCCGTGGTCGCAGCTATTCCCCCGCGCCGTTCTGGCGTAACGATGGCCAGCCACGCGCGCGCGCTTGGCGGCGATTTCCGACTCTCTTTGTCGCTGTCGGGGCTGGTCGTCACTTTCCTCGCGCACCAGGCCTGGCTTATGGGTGATGCGATCATCAGCACGCTGTACCGGCTGTTCATCTCGCGCCGGAACATGCTGGAATGGATACCCGCCGCCCAGGCCGGAGCAGGCCGCAGCCTCGACCTCGCCGAGTTCTACCGTGTGATGGCTGGAGCACCGATTATTGCAGTTCTTGCTGTCGGACTGTCGGTGATCGCGGGACAAGGCTCATGGCCGCTCGCCATGCTGTTCGCGCTCTTGTGGTGCGCTTCGCCAGCCGTTGCGCTGCAAGTGAGCCTTTCTCCAAAGCGCGCCGGGCAAGTGCATGTGGGAAGCGATGATGCGCAGGCGCTGCGGCTGACCGCACGGCGGACATGGCGCTTTTTTGAAAGCTTCGTGACGCCGGACGACAACATGCTGCCACCCGACAATTTCCAGGAAGTGCCCGCGCCGATTCTGGCGCACCGTACGTCACCTACCAACATCGGGCTTTATCTTCTGTCGGTGGTGAGCGCGCGCGACTTTGGCTGGATTGGAAAGCGCGAAGCCGTGGACAGGCTGGAAGCGACCTTCACTACGATGAAGGCACTGGAGCACTTCAGGGGCCATCTCTTCAACTGGTACGACACGCGCGATCTTCGTCCTCTCGATCCCCGCTATGTTTCGACCGTCGACAGCGGCAATCTTGCCGGGCACTTGATCGCGCTGGCCAATGCTTGCAGTGAATGGCGGCGCACGCCGGGTGCTGAAGATCAATGTCTCGCCGGCATTGTGGATGTGATCGATCTCGCGCGCGATGAGGCGGCGCGATTGCGTGATGGCCCCCGCACCCAGACTGCAACATGGGAGCAACTTGATGCTGCGCTTCTGATGCTAGCCTCCGATTCAGGGCGAGACCTGAACACAGATGAATCCATCTCGACACGATTGGCGGCACTTGCTGCCCAGGCAGATACTGCTGCAGATATAGCATTTGCGATCGCCAGCGAGCGCGGAACTGGATCGTGCATCGACATGCTCTACTGGGTGCAGAGCATCGCGAGCACGATTGATGCCCACCGGAATGACGCCCTTCACGATGCCGAGGCCCGCCTCATTGCACTGGAGATCGAAAGCCGGGCCATGGCGCTCGACATGGACTTCGCGTTCCTGCTCGACAAGGACCGCATGCTGCTCTCCATCGGTTACCTCATGCATGAAGGTAAGCTCGACGAGAACTGCTACGACCTGCTGGCGTCGGAGGCGCGGCTTGCAAGCTTCTTCGCCATCGCGAAGGGAAATATTCCGGCGCGCCACTGGTTCAGGCTTGGCCGCTCCGTGACACCGGTGGCCCACGCGGCGGCACTCGTCTCGTGGTCGGGATCGATGTTCGAATACCTGATGCCGTCGCTCGTCATGCGGGCGCCTGCCGGGAGCCTTCTGGAACAGACCAGCCGCCTGATCGTGCGCCGTCAGATCGACTACGGTGCATCGCTGGAACTCCCATGGGGAATTTCGGAATCCGCCTACAACGCGCGGGATCTCGAATTCACCTATCAATACTCCAATTTCGGCATTCCGGGTCTGGGTCTGAAGCGCGGACTTTCCGAAAACAGCGTCATTGCACCTTATGCCACTGCACTTGCCGCGATGGTCGATCCTGCCGCGGCCACAGCCAATTTGAAACGGATCGAGAGCGAAGGCGGTCTTGGACGCCACGGCTTCTACGAGGCACTGGACTACACGCCCTCGCGGGTTCCAGAAGACAGGAGTGTCGCCGTGGTGAAAGCCTTTATGGCGCATCACCAGGGCATGACCATCGTTGCCATCGCCGACACCTTGTTCGGTGGCAGGATGCGGGCGCGCTTCCATGCGGAACCGATCATGCAGGCGACCGAACTGCTGCTGCAGGAGCGCATGCCGCGTGACGTTTCTGTTGCGAAGCCTTGGGCATCCGAAGTCAAGACAGGTGCGAGATCCCGCGACATTGAGCCTTTGGGCGGCCGACGCTTCTCGTCCGCCGGTCAGGCAGCGCCCCCGACGCTGCTGCTCTCCAATGGGTACTACACCACCATGCTGACCACGGCCGGTTCGGGCTATAGCTCATGGGGCGACATCGGCGTTACGCGGTGGCGCGAAGACGCGACACTCGATGACTATGGTTCCTATGTTTTCCTGCGGGATGTGAACAGCGGTGCCGTGTGGTCCGCAGGCTTCCAGCCGAGCGGCATCGAGCCCGACGATTACCGGGTGAACTTCAACGAGGACCGGGCCGAATTCACCCGGCAGGACGGAACGCTGACAACGACGCTCGATATACTGGTGTCGCCCGAGGACGATGCCGAGGTTCGCCGCGTGTCGATCACCAACAGCGGCAACCGAATGCGCATCATCGACGTCACGTCCTATGCCGAACTCGCACTGGCGGCACCGGCGGACGACATGGCGCATCCGGCCTTCTCCAAGCTCTTCATCGAGACAGAATACCTGAGCGATGTTGGGCTCATTCTTGCCACAAGGCGGAAGCGCGCCGCGGGCGAGGCCGAGCTCTGGGCCGGGCATCTCGCCGTCGTCGATGGTGATATCGTTGGAAAGCCGCAGATCGAAACCGACCGCGCCCGTTTTCTGGGCCGGGGCCACGGAGTGCGTTCACCGATTTCAGTGATGGACGGGCGCGTCCTGTCGAACACCGTCGGAACGGTGCTCGATCCCGTCTTTGCATTGCGGCACCGCGTGCGGGTGGCGCCGGGCGCCACTGTGCGCGTCGTGTACTGGACGATGGCGGCATCGAGCCGCCAGGCGCTTCTCGACTGCGCCGACAAGCATCGCGATACGACTGCCTTCAACCGTGCGGCGACACTTGCCTGGACACAGGCCCAGGTTCAACTGCATCATCTCGGCATCACCGCGGGCGAAGCGGCGCTTTTCCAGCGTCTTGCTGGTTATCTGATTTACGCTGCGCCTGCTTTGCGTCCTTCGTCGGACGCCATCACACGCGGTGTGGGCGCGCAGTCGGGCCTGTGGTTGCAAGGCATTTCAGGCGATTTGCCCATCGTGCTGCTGCGGATTTCCGACACAGAGAATCTCGACATCGCACGCGAGCTGCTGCAGGCGCATGAGTATTGGCGCATGAAGGGACTGCCGGCGGACCTCGTTATACTCAATGAGCGCCAGTCGTCCTATGTGCAGGACTTCCACATCGCCCTCGAAACCCTTGTGCGCACAATGACGACGAGGCCCGATCCCGCCACGGGCCGGAAAGTGCAGGGGCGCGTCTTCGTGTTGCGCGCCGATCTCATTCCGGCGGAGGCGCGGGCGCTTCTGTCATCGGTGGCGCGGATCGTGCTTGTGGCCCAGCGCGGAAATCTCTTCGACCAGCTCGACCGACTGTCCGAGGCCGTCAAAACGCCAAAGACAATCGCGAGGGCGCTTCCCGTTTCCGCTGCACCTCAGCCGCCGCTTGCTGTTCCCCATCTCGAATTCTTTAACGGGCTTGGTGGCTTCGCCGATGACGGCAAGCAGTACGTTACAGTTCTCGGTCCTGGCCAATCGACGCCAGTGCCTTGGATCAACGTGATCTCCAACCCCGCCTTCGGCTTTCAGGTTGCAGCAGATGGAGGCGGCTATACATGGTCCGTCAACAGCCGCGAAAACCAGCTGACGCCATGGTCGAATGATCCGGTCACCAATCATCCGGGCGAAGCCTTCTATCTCCGTGATGACGATACCAGCGCCGTGTGGAGCCCCACGGCACATCCGATCCGCGATGACAAGGCCAGCTACATGGCCCGGCACGGCCGAGGCTTCAGCCGTTTCGAGCATATAGCGCATGGCGTTGTCAGCGACCTCGTCCAATATGTTCCGCTCGATGCGCCGGTGAAGATCTCACGGCTCAAGCTGCACAACAATTCGAACCGAACGCGCCATGTGAGCGTCACAGCATATGTCGAATGGGTGCTAGGCCGCGCGCGTTCCGGCTCGCTCGCCTTCGTGACGACGTCGATCGATCCAGCCACAGGAGCAATGCTGGCCAGGAACCCGTGGAACCGTGATTTCGGATCGCGGGTAGCCTTCGCTGACTTCCGCGGGGCGCAGACGGACTGGACTGGTAACCGCAAGGAGTTCATCGGCCGCAATGGCAGTTTGTCCTCGCCCGCCGCCCTGGGCAGCAACGCACCTTTCTCCAAAACCACAGGCGCAGGACTGGACCCCTGCGGTGCCTTGCGCACCAGGCTCGAGATTGCGCCGAATGCGAGTGTGGAGGTCGTGTTCCTGCTTGGCGAGGCGGATCATGCGGAGGAAGCCCGCACTATCATCTGCCGGTACCGCAGCATCGATCTTGATGCCGTGTTGAAGGAAGTCGAAGCCCATTGGGGTGCAATGCTCGACAGCGTGACAGTCAAGACGCCAGACAGGGCGATGGACATCATGCTCAATGGCTGGCTCATGTATCAGACGATCGCCTGCCGCGTGTGGGCGCGGTCGGGCTTTTACCAATCCAGCGGCGCCTATGGCTTCCGCGACCAATTGCAAGACGGCATGGCACTGGCCGCCATCGAACCCGCGATGACCAGAAGCCATCTGCTCAGGGCGGCGGCGCGGCAGTTCGTTGAAGGCGACGTGCAGCATTGGTGGCTGCCGCATTCCGGCCAAGGCGTTCGCACCCGCATCTCGGATGACCGCGCATGGCTCGCCTACACAGTTGCACATTATGTCGAAGTCAGCGGCGATGCTGCCGTGCTCGACGAGGTGGTACCGTTCCTTGAGGGCCAGCAGTTGGAACCTCATGAGCATGACAACTTCTTCCTGCCAAATATCTCCGACGAGACCGCCACGTTGTTCGAGCACTGCGCGCGGGCGCTGGACCAGAGCCTCATCGTCGGACGTCACGGCCTGCCGCTGATCGGCACTGGCGACTGGAATGACGGCATGAACCGTGTGGGCGAGAAGGGCGAGGGCGAAAGCGTGTGGCTCGGCTGGTTCCTCCATGCCGCACTTGCAGCCTTTGTTCCGGTTGCGGAAGCACGGGGCGACCTCGACCGCACCGCACGCTGGCGTGAGCATATGGCCACGCTTGAAATCGCCCTCGCTGAAGAGGCCTGGGATGGAGAATGGTATCGCCGGGGCTTCTATGACGACGGCACAGCGCTTGGATCCTCGCTCAGCGATGAATGCAAGATCGACTCGATCGCCCAATCATGGTCAGTGCTATCCGGCGCCGCTGATGGCGCCCGCACCAGAATGGCCATGGAAGCGCTGGAGCGCTCGCTGATCAAGCCGGATGATGGCCTTGCGCTGCTGTTTGCCCCGCCCTTCGACAAAACGTCTCATAATCCAGGCTATATCAAAGGCTATCCGCCTGGCATCCGGGAGAACGGCGGGCAGTACACCCATGCTGCGACGTGGTCCGTCATGGCCTTGGCGAAACTCGGCGAGGGCAACAAGGCCTTCGACCTTTTCGCGATGCTCAACCCGATCAACCATGCGCGAACGCGGAGTGAAGTCCATCGCTACAAGGTCGAGCCCTATGTCGTTGCCGCCGACATTTATGCAAGGGCGCCCCACGTAGGCCGTGGCGGCTGGACCTGGTACACAGGCTCGGCAGGCTGGCTACAACGCGCAGGCATCGAAGCCATTCTCGGCCTCCGGATAAAGGGAAATTCCCTGCACCTCAACCCGTGCATTCCACGGCATTGGCCTTCTTTCGACATGACACTCCGCTACCGCTCGGCAACCTACGCCATCAGAATCGAAAACCCGGAAGGTGTCTGTAGCGGGATCGCATGTTCGACTCTGGATGGAGTGCCAATTCTAACTCCGCCTAATCAAATGCCGCTTATTGATGACGGTTTGGCTCACGTTGTTGTCGTGAGACTTGGATGAGTTGCACACCAGCGATCGAGATAGCCATAAACTAGGGTCTGTGCTCACACAAACGCCAGATTTGAACTGACGACCTTCAGGTTATGAGGCCCATCCAGACGCCCGGAATAAACACGTGATTTCAGGACTTTAGGAGACTTTGCAAGTCGCAACGTCGGCGTCGTGTCGCACGGAACAGCCGCAAACCGTCGGGAAGAAACGGCATCACTTCTTCTGGGTCCGCGTCCCCGCAACGGCCGCCGCATGCAAGCTACCTGCTGTCTTTATCCTCACCATCGTCAATCTCGAAGTCCTCGGTGTCCTCATCTTCGACCTCTACGCCATAGGTCAGATTTTCGAGCGTCGATGCCTCCAACAGTTCGCGACGTTCCTTGAAGTTCGTGACGTCCTCGTAATGCGAGACTAGCTCGTCCAGCACAGTAATCTTTTTCCTGTCGGACCGGAGAGCTGCCAGATATTCGCCCTCGAGAGCAGGATCGAACGGTAGAGGCTTGATAAGATCGCGGATCAACTGTGCGTTCGGACCGCAGGCTTCGCGAGAGAGAAAATAGGCCATGAGTTCGGCCTGCAGGATGTCCTCGTCCTCGAAATCGAATTTCTTACTCAGGAAAATCTTCGAAGCTTTCGACCGGTAGTCGATCTCATAGGTGTAGATATTAAGCCGTCTGGCTTCATTCTCGACGATTTGGTGAACCGGGTTCACAATTTTCGAGACTACTTTGCCCATGAATTTACGGTACTTGCGCTCGTTCGGCGTGACCGTCAGAAAACCACTAACGTCAATCTTAACATCGAGGTGTGTTTCAAGGAATTTGACGAGTTCTTTGCGCTCTTGGGCTGGTGCATACACAGAATTGATGCTGTAGCGACCATAGCGCTGGGACTTATAGAACCGGCCCAGCAGGGCGATAAACTCGTTTTCCCGCACCGGATATGTGAGGTTGTGCTTAGCTCTCAAGCGTAGGACCAGCTCCTGGTGCGTATGAGTGATAAGGCTTTTTTCAAAGGCTTCCTGGTCAGCGGCGGTATCGTGCTCGGTCAAAATGATCGCAATCTTCAACAGGCGCTCGATGCCGACGGCGACCGAGTACAAGAACTCAAAGGAGTCCTCCTCAGCGGCGAAATGCTCCATCTCGTGGAAGGCCTGTAGCCCGTTGAACAGAAACCGCCCGGCAATATCGAGTTCAGTTCCGAGGTTGAAATTCTTCCAGTATTCGTCGGGCCGCAATTGGGTCTTCCTTCTTCCGCTGTAGATTGGGAAGCAGCACAAGCTGCGGCGTCAGCGATTCCAGCCCCTCGACAATCCTTTTACCAGTATCACTTCGACAAGCCTACCCATGGTCTCAATCCTCACATGTCGATGCAGGCGGCGATCTCGATCGATCCACCATTCTTCAGGATTGGGCAGCCACTGGCCTTCTTGTGCGCATCTTCAAGGCTCGACGCCTCAATGAGGCTGTAACCGCTCGCCGGATTGGCGCCGCCGCCACTTGTCAACGCACCATCTGGCTTCACCGTGCTGGACTTGCCCACCGGATTGCCACCATCGATGACCGCCGATCCCAGTGACCCAAACCACGCGCCCCAGGCATCATGGATGGCCTTGATCACCGCCGGATCGGTCGGAACAGGTCCCGTCGCACCGTGATAGACGAAGAGGTATTTGGTAATGTGTAGCTCCCTTGTTCGCGCCAACATCCGGCGTATGATTCTGAATATCTTCTGAGGAAGACGCAAACCATGGCGAAATTCGTGCTTTTCTCATGAGCAATCCTGTGAAACATTCACATTCATGGTCACCACAACCAGCTTGCATATCCTCCGCCACAGCCTTGACCAGCTCGCGAGCTTCGGGGGCATCCCCCAGGTTTATGTCACTCTTGCGCCGCATGCCGACGAGGCTGCAAAGGCCCTGCGCGATGCCGTACTTGCGGAAATTCCCGGTTTTTCCGCCTCTGCCAATCCACAAGTTCTTCCGGGCCTCGCGAGCCACGGGCGCGAGCATGTTGACGAGATCTGCCGCCTCATCGCGGAAGGATCGCTCGGCGATTTCGGTTTCGTGCGCGATCACGCGAGGCAGAGGGCGGAGCAGCGCTTTCCGCTGGAGGCATCGCTTCACGCCTACCGCTGCGGCCATCGCGTACTCTCGCAATGGCTGCGCAATGCAGTCATAGCCACGCTCACCTCAGGCGTTGAGCAGGCGGTGGCGGCAGTTGCCGACTTTGCCATCGAATAAGTGCCGCGTCTGGACGGCGGGTGAACTGTATGATTGCAACGCCGTAAGCCTTGCTGTTTACTGAAGGAATGGCCGGACACGAAAGCAGTTCTGGCTGATAACAAATCAAGATGGGAGAACGACATGGACAGTGTGAATTTGCCGAAAGCCTCCCGGCGCTCGTTTTTGAAGAAGGGAGCCGCCGCTGGAAGCTTTGTGGCGGCCAGTACGCTCGCGGCCCCGGCCGTGCTTGGGCAGGCCCCGATCGTGATGAAGATGCAGACGTCATGGCCGGCGTCCGACATCTGGATGGACTTCGCCCGCCAGTATGTGGAGCGGGTAGAGGCCATGTCGGGCGGCCGCCTCAAGGTGGACCTCCTGCCCGCGGGTGCCGTAGTTGGCGCATTCCAAGTTCTCGATGCCTGCAATGACGGCGTGCTGGATGCGGCCCACTCCGTGCCTGTCTATTGGTATGGCAAGTCGAAGGCCGCGTCGCTATTCGGCACCGGTCCGGTGTTCGGCGGGTCGGCCACCACCATGCTGGCGTGGTTCAACGCCGGTGGCGGCGCCGAATTTTACCGCGAACTGACCCAGGATATTCTGGGCCTCAACGTCGTCGGATTCCTCGGCTTCCCGATGTTTGCCCAGCCCTTCGGCTGGTTCAAGAAGGAAGTCAACACGGTCGCCGACATCCAGGGCTTCAAGTATCGCACAGTTGGCCTTGCGGCTGACCTGATGCAGGCGATGGGTATGTCGGTGGCTCAGCTTCCGGGTGGCGAAATCGTGCCAGCCATGGAGCGCGGCGTTATCGATGCCTTCGAGTTCAACAACCCGTCCTCCGACAGCCGCTTCGGCGCGCAGGACGTGGCCAAGAACTACTATCTGTCGTCCTACCACCAGGCCTCGGAGTCCTTTGAATTCCTTTTCAACAAGGATTTCTTCAACGACCTGCCGCCGGATCTGCAGGCGATCCTGCGCCACAGTGTTGAAGCGGCCTCGACGGCGAACACGGCATCTGCCATGGACAATTACTCGGCGGATTTGTTGAAGCTGGAGAAAGATTCGGGCGTTTCCGTGCGCCGCACGTCTTCGGAAATCCTCGATGCTCAGATCAAGGCATGGGACAAGCTCATTGGCGAGTTGGAGGCCGACGCCTTCATGAAGAAGGTTCTCGACAGCCAGCGCGCCTGGGTCGAGCGCGTGACTTACTACGAGCTGATGAACTCTCCTGACTACGCCTTGGCCTACAACCACTACTTCCCGGGCAAGCTGAAGCTCTAGACTATCGATAGAGTTGGACTGAAATCTGCTCCGGCCACGAATAGCGCGGCCGGAGCAGTTCACGCAACGGGGAGGGTGCGGGATGCTGGGATTCATCACTTTTGCCGACAAGCTGTCGGCTGCATTCGGCAAGGCCTTCGCCTGGCTGATCGTGCTGATGACATTCGGTGTCAGCTATGAAGTTCTGGTGCGTTACGTGTTCAACGCGCCGACGCCGTGGTCGCTGGACGTATCCTTCATCATGTATGGCACGATGTTCATGATGGGCGGCGCCTATACGCTTTCGCGCAACGGACATGTCCGTGGTGACTTTCTCTACCGGCTATGGAAGGCACGCACACAAGCCAAGGTCGATCTGGTTCTCTATATCCTGTTCTTCTTTCCCGGCGTCACGGCGCTGATCCTTTCCGGCTGGAAGTATTCGTCGCGTTCATGGGGTTACACCGAAGTCAGCGTGAACAGCCCTGCGGGGATTCCGATCTTCCAGTTCAAGACCGTCATTGTCGCGGCCGGCCTGCTGCTGTTCATCCAGGGCATTGCGCAGGTGTTCCGCTGCATCCTCTGCATTCGCGAAGGCTATTGGCGGACTGCGGCAGAGGATGTGCAGGAAACCGAAGTCCTCCTGATGAACAAGACAGGGGGCGAGATCAGTGGCAATTAATTTCATTCTCCATTCGGCACTCCCGGGAGCACTGCGGTGACCGATCCCCAAATCGCATTGATGATGCTGGGCCTGTTCATCACGCTGGTGTTCCTGGGTTTTCCCATCGCCTACACGCTCATGGCGATGGGCATCGGCTTTGGTTACTACGCCTATTACGACGGCGCCCGCATGTGGCGGTCCTTCAACCGCCTCGGCGAGGATGCCGGATGGTGGGACCAGTCCAGCCTTTGGGTCGAGGGCCTGTTCAACAACCGCATCTTCGACCTCTTCATCAACCAGACCTACACGGTCATGTCCAATGACGTGCTGACGGCGATTCCGCTGTTCCTGTTCATGGGCTACATCGTTGAGCGCGCCAATATCGTCGACCGACTGTTCACCACGCTGAACATTGCCTCGCGCAACATCCCGGGCTCCATGGGTGTCGCGGCCCTCATCACATGCGCGCTCTTCGCTACGGCAACCGGCATTGTCGGCGCCGTCGTGACGCTGATGGGCCTCCTGGCGCTGCCGGCCATGCTCAAGGCCCGTTATGACCGCAGCTTTGCAGCAGGCATCATCTGCGCAGGCGGCACGCTTGGCATCCTCATTCCGCCGTCGATCATGCTGATCGTCTATGCGGCTGCTTCCGGCGTGTCGATCGTCAGGCTCTATGCCGGCGCGATGCTGCCGGGCCTCTTGCTGGTGGGGCTCTATCTCACCTATGTCGTCGGCCGATCCATCTTGCAGCCGCATATTGCACCGAAGCCAACCAAGGAAGAAGTGCCCGACGTTCCGTTCGGCCAGGTTTTCGTGATGCTGCTGACCTCGTTCTTCCCGCTGGCGGTTCTCATTCTCGCGGTGCTGGGATCGATCCTGTTCGGCCTCGCCACACCGTCGGAGGCGGCGGCCATCGGCGCGCTTGGCGGCATGGTCCTGGCGGTCGGCTATCGTGCCATGACGTTCCAGCGCCTACGGGAATCCGTCTACCTGACGGTCCGGACCACGGCCATGGTGTGCTGGCTGTTTGTCGGATCCTATACCTTCTCGTCGGTGTTTTCCTACCTCGGCGGCGAACAGGTGATTTCCGAATTCGTGACGTCGCTCGATCTCACGCCCCTGCAGTTCCTGTTGCTGGCGCAGTTGATCATCTTCGTTCTCGGCTGGCCGCTGGAGTGGTCGGAGATCATCATCATCTTCGTTCAGATCTTCCTGCCGATCCTGCCGCTTTTCGGAATTGATCCGCTGTTCTTCGGCATTCTGGTCGCGCTGAACCTGCAGACCTCGTTCCTTACGCCACCGATGGCGATGTCAGCTTATTATCTCAAAGGCATCGCGCCACCGGGCGTCGAACTGACGGAGATATTCCGAGGCATCATGCCGTTCGTGTTCATGGTCTTCATTTCCATGTTCATGGTCTATGCCTTCCCGCAGATCGTGTTCTACCTGCCTGAAACCTTCTATGGCAAATGACGCTGCCCTCATCGGCGCCAGCGCCGTGGAATTGCGGGACCGGATCGCCAGCGGTGTGTTGCGCGCCGTGGAACTGGCGCAGGCCCTGGTCTCCAGGATCAATGCTTGCGAAGACACGGTTCAGGCATGGGAATGGTTCGACGCCGACTTGGTGATGAAGCAGGCGCGCGAGCGCGACGCCTACCGGGCATCCGGCCGGCCCATCGGGCCGCTTCATGGCTTGCCTGTGGCGCTGAAGGATGTGATCGACACAACAGGCATTCCGACCGCCAACGGCACGGTTCTGGACGCCGGCCGGATGCCAACGCGCGATGCGGCGGTGGTCGAGCGCCTCAAGGCAGCGGGCGCCATCATCATGGGAAAGACTGTCACGGCGGAACTGGCCTTCATGGCGCCCGGCAAGACGCGAAATCCCAGCAACCCAAACCACACGCCGGGCGGTTCGTCGTCAGGCTCCGCGGCAGCCGTTGCTGCGGGCATGGTGCCACTGGCCGTCGGCACACAGACCGGCGGGTCGGTGATCCGGCCGGCGGCTTTCTGCGGAGTCGTGGGTTTCAAGCCGAGCTTCGGCACCATCCCGCGCACCGGCATTTTGGCCGAAGCGCCAAGCCTCGACACCATAGGAGTTTTCGCCCACTCCGTTGCAGACGCGTCATTGCTGGCGGAAACCCTGTTCGGCTGGGACGCTCTGGACAAGGCGACGGCACCGGTGCCTTTCCCGGCTCTTTTGAAGACCGCTTTGCAGAAGCCCCCTGTAAAACCGGTCTTCGCGTTTGTCCGGACTCCGTTCTGGGACCGGGCCGACGAGGATAACCGGTTGGCGCTCGAGGAACTCGCCGAACGTTTGGGCGAGCAATGCTTCGAGGCCGAATTGCCACCCGCCTTCACCGATGCCCCTGTGATCCGTGAACGGATTCACTTCGCTGAAATGGCCAAGTGCTATTATCCTTATGTGCGCCGGGGCGAGAATCAGCTGTCGGACATCCTGCGGGCCGCCATCGGGAAGGGCAACGCCATCCAGGCGCGCGACTACATCGCAGCACTTGATTGGCCGGATGTGCTCTACGCAGGACTGGGAGAAATCTTCGACCGCTGCGACGCGATCCTGACGCCCGCCTCATTCGGTTCGGCCCCGGCGACGCTGGCATCGACCGGCGATCCGCTGTTCAATGGCACATGGACCATGTGCGGAACCCCTGCCGTCACCATTCCGGCGTTTGTTTCGGATAACGGCCTTCCGATGGGAGTTCAACTTGTCGGCAGGCGCGGCGATGACGGGCGACTTCTGCGCAATGCACGCTGGCTTGCGGAATTCATCGAGACTGCCGAGTGAGGAGAATGCACCAATGATCACCGATCGAATCTTGGCTGCCTTCGCCATGCTCACCCTGTTCGGCTTCCTCGGCATACTGGTGTGGTTCGTGCCGCGTCTCGACCTGGGCATTGTCGTACTGATTACACTGGCGATGACCTTCTACGATTTGTTCTTCCATCGGCGCAGGCTGTGATCCACCCCAATTGAAATCGTCCGGCTTGAAGCGTTTCTTATTCCGAAGTAGAGCGCTGCTGAGGTGGGTAGTGCCATTGCCGCTATTGGGGGGGGGCCGGCTAATACCAGCGGCATGAAGTCTAGCGATCCTTCTTGTAATGCGTGCTCTGGAAAGTTGTCTGTGGGAAAGAGCCTCAATGCGGTCGGCAATCCACCCTATCCTTTCCCTGGAGCAGGCAAGGCCGTGATAGAGCGATAGCGACGTACGGGCCCAACCGAGATAGAGACCTGCACTCAAAATCGCCACAACAGCATCAGCACTGACACTTCGACCGCTGCTTGCGCTCCTTTTTCTAGCCAACCACAGCGTGCGTGTCACCATTGCTGACTTCAATAGATACATGGACGCTGCACACCGAGTTCATGACCATGCTTCCGGGGCGACGTACAAGCACGAGCATAAACAAAATCAGCGCACGGCATTTTGAGCGGGAAAAATCAATGTGGTTCCCGTTGCCACTCAGCAGCGTGTCCGGCTTTGACATGCTACTGAGGGGCTTGAGTTTGGAACCGATCGGTGTTGGGCTGCGCCTACGGTCCTTCGTGGTGAGTTTGACTTTGAGAGACCGGGATTGATGGTGTAACTGGAATGCATGTGTCGAGAAGGAGCGATGATGCAAGTTGGGCTTCGAACGATGTCGCTGACGGCGGCCATGTTGCTAGGCATGGCGTCCAGCGCGCCACCAACAATGGCAAATGTCGACATCAACATCGATATTGGTACCTTGCTCGGCATCGGCGGCCGAGTGAATTGCACCCAGGGGCGCCGGATCGTCGAGCGCAAGGGATTCTCATCTGTCCGGCCGCGAGACTGCGCGGGAGAAATCTACGTCTATACTGGCAGGAAGCGGGGATACACCTACTGGGTCGAAGTGCGCCGTCGGGACGGGCGCGTGATCGCAACGGAAAGAAACCGGATCAGGCGTGACCGATAGCACCAGTGATGTTGTCAGCCAGCGACAGTCTGTAGATATGGACAAGCTCGGCGTTCCCGGCCGACGTTCTACCGCTGGTATGATCGGTATCAATCCGGCGGCCCCGCGGCCTTGGAGGATCATCGGCCGCACCCTGGCCGGATCTGGAACCGCATCCCGGACGACATCCGCAACAGGGTCGTGAAGCTGGCCTTGGATGAGCCAACCTTGTCACCCCGGGAGCTAGCCGTGCGTTTCACCGACACGGAAAAGTATTTTGTGTCAGAGGCTTCGACCTATCGCATCCTCAAGGCCCATGACCTGATCACCAGCCCGGCCTTCATCGTCGTCAAGGCGGCCGTCGGTCGCCATCCGGGTGGGTGTTCGGCGGCAACCACAGAGCTGCCGCGCAGCCATCTGCCACGCTGAGGACTGCCTCATTGTCAAATGCCGCCCTGCCGAAGAGCTTCAAGACGATCCTCATCGGAAATGGCGGCAGTGTTGCCATCGGCCAGTGCATAGGTCGCCATGGCTCAACCCTCGACAAAGCGGAGAGCGATGCCGATAGCGAACAGGAAGCATCCTGCTTCTTCGGCATTCTCATGGATCACTGGAACCGCATCAACCGCGTCTTCCAGAGTGACGATATCTACATGCCCATCCTCCTCGAAGATGAGCACGGTGCCTCCCGCGGCAATGACTGGGCCAAGGGGTTCCTCAGGGGAACACAACTTCGCCACGCGGAATGGACGGCGGTCGCCGGCAGCGAGGAACATGGCGGCCCTTTCGTCTGTAACTGATGCCCCATGCTGCCAGCACGCCGATGACCGTTTCGACAAAGCGCAGAAACGCGTAGGAATGGGGTTCGGCGGCATGCTCGAGCAGCACGATGCCGCTGATGTATCCCGCGACCTTCACGCCCTCCCCCGCCTTGAGAAACTGGGCCAGCAGCATGGCGACCAGAATGCCGATGCCTACGCCCGTGACACCAGAAGGCACAACTTGGGCCATGGCCGCGCCGCAACTTGCCCCGATCACCGTCGCCCAGATGCGGCGCAAGCCCAGTTGCCGGCTGGTGGCCGGTTGCAGATCGGTGACGATCACGGCGGCGATGAAGGCGTAGAGTGGAAATGGCAGTTGCAGCGCCTGTGCGATCACCGGGAAACCACGATGCGCACCAATCCGCTTCTTCTGAAACTGCAATAGCGGTTGAGGGCGACCACTCCGGCGGCGCTGTCGCTGGTGATCGCCTGTGTTCAGGCCGTGAGGCGCACAGGGCCTCTCAATCTGCTCAATTAGCGCATTGGGCGAGCAAGTGGAATCACTTGCGAAACGGAAAATGCGCCAGATTGAAAGCTCTCGAGCAACCTTTCGATGGTCGCCCGACCGCCGGTTGCTCTACGCCAGCAGCTTCCGCACCGAGTCCTTCCAGCCGGCATACTTCGCTTCGCGTTCAGCCGCCTTCATTTTTGGTGCGAAGCGCACGTCGCGCTTCCAGGTCTTGGCGAACTCCCGAGGCGAAGGCAGCAAGCCCGCCT
>NZ_JBGSOZ010000194.1:0-35707 GCF_041738905.1 Aestuariivirga sp. | reverse complement strand
GCGCGCCGCGCGGCACGTCATTGGCCTGCTTCACATCGCCCAGCGTCTTGCCGTCGGGAGACTGCACCTCCCAGCGGACCGAGACGGACTGGCTGGCCTCGCCCTTCGACGCGACCTTCACCCGGCCGATGATGGTCAGCGCATCGGGTTGCGGCTTGGTCACCACCGGCCACCCGGCATCGATCAGGGTCTTGCGAAGCGCCGCTGTCAGTTCGGCATCGCCACCACCCGGCGAGCCCTTGACCGCCACGACCGCCACGGCCCGAATCTCGACCTGCCCGGCCTTTGCGTTCTGGGAATCGCTCTTGCCGGCCTTTGAGGCCGTCTTCGCGGTTGTCTTGGGTTCGGGCACCGGTTGCGCCTTGGGCCCGGCGCTGGCCACCTGCGATGATTCCTCGTCGGGGGCGGACGAGGCCGGCTCTTCCGGCACCCTGGACTTGGCGACGAGTTGGGCTTCACCCGGAATGGGGTCCACCGAGGCGACCGCCATCTGCGGGTCATCGGGCGGCGCGATCATGTCCACCCCGGCAAGCGCCAACCCGGGACCGTTCAGCGTTTCGAAATCGATCTCGCGATGGGCATCGGGGCTCGCCGCCACGAAGTATTCGGCCGGCGGCACGGTGAGCGCCGACAATCGTGTCGCGTAACCCATCTGGGCCAGCTTCCGGGCCATGTCCTCGACGGTCCGCCGGGCAATCCGGTCGACGACGGCGGACGAAACCACGGTCCATGGGTCGGCAGCTTCCGAGAGCCCGGCATTGTCCTCGCCGTCGATCGTCTGCAGCAGCACGCCCGCGTCATCGCGCAACTGCCACTGGTAGAGGACGCGGACGCCCGAGCTGTCGGAGAACGCCTTGAAGGCGCCGGTGAGCGCGAAGGTTCCAGTCTGGAACCGGCCTTCGACGAAGCCGATGTCACGGTTGCCCCCGGCCACCACCAATGCGGTCTGCATCTGACTGAGCTTGGCGGGCGGAAGTCCGGTGATTTCCTGGAAGGTGACGGGAGGAACCGTCTTGCCCCTCTGCTCGGATGTCGTGGAATCAGTGAGGATCGACCCGGCCGAGCATGAGGCAAGCAGCATCACGAGCGTCACAAGAAGCGCCCCAAGCCAGAAGGGCCGGAAAAGCTCCAGCCCGCGGGTGTAACCGAGCTGCTGCATGCCTATCGGACTATCATCTCCAGAGGATGCCGGGAAACCGGCTCAAGCTTCTTATCCCCAATGATATAGGTCCGTCCCAGACAATACGCCGCGCCCGCGTCCGAATTCATCAGGATCATATGGGCGAAGAACACCATCCCGGGCTTTATTTCAACGGGATTGTCCTTGTAGAACATCGGGTTGTCCATCCAGCTCGGGGTGAACTTCGCACCGAGCGAATAGCCGCAGGCATTGAGCCGGTGATCCTTCATGCCATGGGCATCCATCACCCCGGCATGGGCGGCGAACACCTCGCCTGCCGTGCGGCCAGGCCTCAACTGCTCTTCAACCGCCGCCAGGGCCTCGCGCGCCGCCACGTCCATGGCGAGATGATGCTTCGTCGGCTTGCCGATGATCAGCGTCCGCATGAAGGCCGCGTGATAGTGCCGGTAGACGCCCGCCCACTCGAGGGTGAGCTGGTCGCGCTTCGAGAGCTTGCGGCGGCCCGACTTGGAGCGGCAGAGCAACGCGTCCCTGCCCGAGCCGATGATGAACTCGTTGGCCGGATAGTCGCCACCCCCGGCGAAGATCGCACCTTGTTGAGCGGCGAGGATTTCACCCTCGTCCGCCCCCGCCTTGGTCTTGCGGATCGCCGCCTTCAACGCCGCATCGCCAAGTTCGCCCGCCTTGCGGACATACTTGAGTTCGGCCTTGGACTTCACGACACGGATCATGTTCACGAGGTCGTTGGCATCGGCAAGCTTGCAGAAACCGTCAAGTGCTGCATCCACGGCCTTGCCATTGAAATGCGTGAGGCCATAGGACTGGCTCTCGATGCCGAGCCGCTTGCCCTTGGCGCCGAGGGACGCAAGCATGTCCTTCAACTGTGCTGCGGGCTGCGCGCCGGCAGCATCAGTCCAGATGCGGATGTCCTCGATGATGGACGTGTGCTGCGCCTGGCGGAGATCGGGGGATCGCGTCAGGAGCGCCAGCTTGCCGTCGGCTCCCAGATACAGGCACTGGAAGAAGCAGAAGCCGAACGTGTCGTAGCCGGTGAGATAATACATGCTCTCCTGCTGGAACATCAGCAGGCCATCGAGGCCGTCGCGTGCCATCGCGGCGCGAACGGCGGCGATCCGGCGGTCGTATTCGGCGCGTTCGAAATGCAGAGCCATGTATCAGTCCTTGTTCAAGGAAATTGCCGAGATGAGCCGTCCATAGTCTTTTTCGTTGCGGTGGGTCGTCCGGCGATAGCTGAAGAATCGCATTTCGTCACCAAACGTGCACAGTGACAGATTGACGACGCGTCCGACACCCTCCGATGTGAGGCGGTCTTCGAGATAGGCCGGAAGGTCGAACATCGCATGTCCGGCGCGGGCCGATGGCGTGAAGTAGCGGGCATTCTCAGGATCGGCGTCGATGAAGCGTGCCGGAAATTCCGGCCCCACTTCATAGGCCGCCCGTGAAATCATCGGGCCGATGACGGCGGTGATATTGGCGCGCGTGGCGCCTTCCCCCTCCATCACCTCCAGCGTCCGCGTGGTGACGCCGGTGAGCGCACCTTTCCAACCGGCATGCGCGGCACCGATCACGCCCGCTTGCCTGTCCGCAAACAGCACCGGCCCGCAATCGGCGGTGAGAACGCCAAGCCCGACACCCGGCGTCTTCGTCACCAGCGCATCGGCACGCGGCCGTTCCTCGCTCGTCCACGGCCCGTCGACGACGGCGGCCTCGGCACTGTGAATCTGCCACGCCGAGAGCAGGTGTGAGGGCGAGACGCCGAGAGACTGCGCGACCAGCGCCCGATTCATCAGAACCGTGTCGCGTTCATCACCCGATCCCAACCCGCAGTTGAGCGATGAAAATATTCCGGTCGAGAATCCGCCTTCCCGCGTGAAGAAGCCATGCGAGATGCCGTCATGCGTGAGAGCGTCGGTCTGTATCATGTCGATCCGAAGGGATAGGTCGTTGCAAGTCCGGGCGACGTTGCCGCCATAACCTTGAACAGGTTACCCATCTGGTCCTCGGCTGCAAGTCTTCTCATCTGCCGCTCAAGCACGGCACGCGTGGCGGGCTCCGAACGCGAGGCCAGACGCGCGATCCGTTGTTCGAGTCCCATGGCAAGCAGGAATGCGCGTTGCGTGATGGCGGGCCATGCCGTGGCGCCACCTGCGCGAAAGCCCTTGGCCAGCGCCTCGAAATCCACATGCGAGGTCAGGTCGCAGTCGCCCGGCGATTCCGTGAGAGAAACGTAGCGATGCCCGCGCATGGCCTGCAGCGTGTCACCGGGCGCACTCACGAGGTGGCCGTAGTCCACGATGAGCGCGGCGCCCGGATTGCGCGCGAGGCGAAACCCGATGTCTTCCGCGATCCGGTTTCGCACCGGCGCTGATTCGATGACATCGCCGTCCGTGCCGAGAGGTGCGAGGTCGATGGGCGCCAGACCGATGGTGAGCCCGCCGTCTTCAAGGCCCATCACACGCTCATGCCAGCGCCCCTGCCATTTTTCGAATTGGCGGATGGGCAAAGCATCAAAGAATTCGTTCGCCACGAGAATCATCGGGCCATCGGGCACATCATCAAGGCTATCGTGCCAGCGCGCCTGCCCCTCCAGTGCGTCCCGCTGGCGCTGGCGAAGCACCGGGCTTGTCTCGACAAGCTGCACCAAGGCCGCGGAGGCGAATGCAGGAGCAGCCTTGCGCACCGTGCGCAAAATGTCGGCCATCAGCGTGCCGCGCCCCGGACCGAGTTCGACGAGATTGAACGCCGCCGGGCTACCCATCGCCGCCCACGCGCCAACGCACCAGATCGCGATCAGCTCGCCGAAGGTCTGCGAGATTTCTGGCGCGGTGATGAAGTCGCCCTTTTCGCCAAGGGGGTCGCGGCTCATGTAATAGCCATGTACCGGGTGGCCAAGGCAGAGGCTCATGTAGCGGTCGAGGCGCATGGGCCCTTCGATGCCGATCATCTCGCGGATCACCTGTTCAATCGGGCTCACGGCGCGACCTCAGGAGCAGCCAGATCCCGACCGCGCAGAGCGGCAGCGACAGGATCATGCCCATGGTGATGAAGCCCGCGAAGTAACCAAGGAACGAATCCGGTTCCCGGAAGAATTCGACCACGATGCGCGAAAGGCCATAGCCCAGGGCGAATATCCCCGAGGCACGCCCCGCGTGCTGGAGCGCACCATAACGGTGGGTGGCGATACGCACCGCAAGGAACAGCACGAGGCCTTCGAGAACACCCTCGTAGAGCTGGCTCGGGTGGCGGGGAAGCAGCGTGTCATCACCCGGAAAGACGAAGGCCCACGGCACATCCGTCGCCCGCCCCCACAATTCGCCATTGATGAAATTCGCAAGCCGCCCCAGCCCTAGCCCAACGGGCACCGAGGCCGCACCGAGATCGAGCATCCGGTCCAGTCCGGTCCCGATGCGCCGGCCAAACAGGACGCAGGCCACGACGACACCCAGGAACCCACCGTGAAACGACATGCCGCCGTCCCAAACCTTGAGGATTTCCAATGGATTGGCGGCATAGAACACCGGCTTGTAGAAAAGCACGTAGCCAAGCCTGCCGCCCAGCACGACGCCCAGCACCGACCACAGGAAGAAATCGTCGACCTGCGGCACCGTCATCGAAGGCTTGACCCGGCCCCAGAGTGCGGGATTGGACACCAGCCGCTTCATGTACCAGGAGGCGAAGATCAGCCCCGCGATATAGGCCAGCGCATACCAGCGGACGGCGAATGGCCCGATTTCGAAGAGCACGGGATCGATGCCGGGGAACGGCAGGACGGCGAATGCGGAGGCTTCGGAAATCATTGCGGGCGGACACTGGGCGAGGCCGCCCTGAAGGTCAAGCCTTGGGCTGTGGCGATGCCGCATCTTGAAGTGGCGGCGTAAAAGCCATAGCTAGCGGGAAACGAAAGGGCCCATCCCATGACCACGAGCCAGACCCGCTTTTTCGACGAGATGGCCAAGCTGATGACCAATGCCGCCGGTGCGGCGCAGGGTGTGCGCCGCGAGGTGGATACGCTGATCCAGTCCCAGCTTGAGCGCCTGCTCAACAACATGGAACTGGTGAAGCGCGAAGAGTTCGAGGCCGTGAAAGCCATGGCGCAGAAGGCCCGCGAGGAAAACGACGCCCTTGCATCGCGGCTTGCGGCGCTTGAGCTGAAGCTCGGGATGGCAGCGGAATCAGCCTCCGACACCCGCGCCGACTGAACCGATACAGCGGCTGCGCGTTCTTGACTCTCGGGAACGCGCATTTGCGTGATTTGCACAGGTATTTAGGATTTACGGCAAATCGCCTGTGGAGGAATCAACCTCCTGGCAACTCCGACTCTTGAAGCGACTCAATACCTTGGGCACTTTCGCCTGCGTGGCTGCACAGGTGATTCGTCAGCCGACGGAGGATTGAGTGATGGGCCTTGAGGCCTTTGAAAGCGACGACCTGTCCAACCCCCTCGACCGCGTCGAGCGGATTGCGGAGGCCTATGACTGGGCGTTTTCGCGCACCAACCCGGCCGAGGTGACCATGGAGGTCGCCGGCGGTTGGAGCAACATGACCGTCTCCCTCAACTGGCGCGACGAGTTCGAGATCCTTCATGTCGCGGTGAGCCTCGAGATGAAAGTGCCGCCAGCCCGCCGCGACGAGGCCGCAAAACTGCTGGCCCGGGTCAACGAGCATCTGCTCGTGGGCCATTTCGATCTCTGGCACTCCGACGGCAGCCTCGTCTTCCGCAACACGCTCCTTCTGTCGGGCGGTGCGGACGTGAACGACGCACAATGCGAGGGGCTGATCCGGTTCGCGGTTGAAACCTGCGACCGCTATTTTCCGGCCGTGCAGTTCGTGGTCTGGGCTGGACAGAATGCCGCCGATGCGCTCGATGCGGCGATGATCGACACGATGGGAGAAGCCTGATGGTGAAGCTCACGGGAACCCTCGTGCTGGTGGGCGCGGGCAAGATGGGCGGCGCCATGCTGGAAGGCTGGCTCAAGGGCGGCGCCGATCCGAAGAAGATCGTGGCGATCGATCCTTCTCCGCCGCCTGAAGTCAGAGCGGTGATCGAGACTGCGGGTGTGCGCCTCAATCCACCCGTGTCAGACGTCACGGATGCCGAGGTCGTCATCATTGCAGTGAAGCCGCAGCTGATGGAGAACGTGCTGCCGGCAATCGTGCCGTTGAAATCCTCGCGCCCGCTGATCCTGTCGGTTGCTGCAGGAAAGACCATCGCCAGTTACGAACAGCATTTCGGCGCCGATGCCGCTGTCATCCGCACGATCCCCAACACGCCTGCTGCAGTGGGCCGGGGGATTACCGCCATGGCCTCCAATGCAAATGTCTCTCCTGCGCAGTTGGCGCTGGCCCGCACGCTTCTCGAAGCGGTGGGCGAAGTGGTGACGGTCGAGAACGAAGCCATGATCGATGCCGTCACGGCGGTCTCGGGCTCGGGGCCGGCCTATGTCTTCTATCTCACCGAATGCCTTGCGGCAGCAGGCGAGAAGGTGGGGCTCCCGAAAGACCTCGCCATGCAGTTGGCGCGCGCCACTGTAGCGGGCTCAGGCGAACTCATGCGGCAATCGGGGATCAAGGCGGCGACACTTCGCCAGAACGTCACCTCTCCCAAGGGTACGACCTATGCGGCCCTTCAGGTGCTGATGGCGGAGAATGGCATGCAGCCCCTCTTCGACGCGGCCATCGCGGCTGCAACACAGCGCTCGCGCGAACTGGCGAGCTGAAGGACTGCAACCGATGACCATTTCCTTCGACGACTTCATGAAGGTCGACATCCGTGTGGGCACCATCGTCGGGGTCGATCCATTCCCGGAAGCCCGCAAGCCAGCCTTCAAGCTGAGGATCGACTTCGGACCCGAGATCGGCCTGAAGAAGTCCTCGGCACAAATCACGAAATACTACACGCCTGACACGCTCATGGGCCGGCAGGTGGCGGCGGTGATCAATTTCCCGCCCCGCCAGATCGGCCCCTTCATGTCGGAAGTCTTGACCCTCGGCTTCCCCGACGAGGCGGGCGAGGTGATCCTGACGGCGGTGGAGCGCAAGGTGCCGAACGGTGGCCGGCTGTTCTGAAACCGTCACATTGAGGGTCTAGCCGCAGCCCCCGAAAAGGAATGCGCCATGACTATCATCCGCTCGATTGAAGACCTCGAAGACATCTACCGCGCGGCGCCGACACCTGCCTCCACGGTGAAGGAGGTCGATTACCTGACGCCCGAGTATCGCAAGCTCATTGAGGCCTCGCCCTTCGTGGCGCTGGCGACCACAGGTCCCGAAGGCCTCGATTGCAGCCCGCGCGGCGATGCCGCGGGCTTCGTCCGCATCGCCGACGACCGCACGCTCATCATGCCGGACCGCCGCGGCAACAACCGCATCGACAGCTTGCGCAACATCGTGCGTGACCCGCGCGTGGCCCTTCTGTTTCTCATTCCGGGATCAGGCACCACATTCCGCGTCAACGGCCGGGCCGTGATTTCCGTGGACCCCGAACTGCTGCAATCCTTCGCGGTGGAAGACAAGGCGCCGCGCAGCGCGATCATCGTGTCTGTCAGGGCAGCCTACTTCCAGTGCGCCCGCGCTGTTCTCCGCGCGAAGCTCTGGGATCAGACAGCTCATGCTGACACATCGGTCCTTCCAACGCCGGGCACGATACTGGAGTCCCTGTCGAAGGCAGATATCGATGGCGCGTCCTATGATGCCGAGTGGCCCGGACGCGCGAGGGCGAGCATGTGGTAGGAAGGCCCGTCCGGCCTATTCCATCCCGAACATCTTCCGCATGTTCCGCATTCCCTGCTCCCAGGGATTCTCTGGCGCCGGGCCATTGCCCCATATGTCCATCGGGGGCTTGGTGCCGAAGATCGTCTCGTAGGATTTCAGCGTCGCGGCCCAGGCGTCGCCCACATTGCCCATGGTCTTCGCATCCATGCCGCCCGCCGCCGGCCTCTCGGTGATCATCTTGGCGAGGTTCTCCCAGTAGTTCTGGGCATTCTGCATGTGGCTCATCCACACGTCGCTGATGATGCCGGGCGGAATCACCTGATGGCCCGTGCGCATCGCGAGAAACAGGAACTTCCGGTATTCCTCGATGACGCGCTGCGCCATCTCGGCATTGGTCCCCATCTGCTGTTCCACCATCTGCATCATGGGCGCGAAGGACTGCATGCCTTGCGCATTCATCATGTTGAGTTTCAGCCAGAGCGGGTCGAGACGATAATCCATCATGGGTTCCTCATACCGGGATCTGCACCACCGCGCGAAGCCCGCCTTGGGGACTGTCTTCGAGCTTCAGTTCCCCACCATGGGCCCGCGCGATGTCGAGTGCAATCGCAAGTCCAAGGCCTGTGCCGGTCTCGTCCAGGTTGCGCGCGTTGTCGAGGCGCACAAAGGGGCGGAAGGCTTCGGCCCGCTTCTCCTCCGGGATGCCCGGCCCGTCGTCATCGACATTGAGGGTCAGCAACCGGTCAGCGACGCGGGCGCTGACACTCACCCGCTTCGCATAGCGCACGGCGTTGCCGATGAGATTGGCCAGCAACCGGCCAAAGGCATCGGGCTTCACTCGCACCTTCTGTCCCACGGGCACATCCACTTCGACGGACCCGCCTGCGCGTTCGGACGCGCGCGCGGCCGTCTGCACGAGGGAGGCCAGATCGACCTCGCGCGCAGTCTCGCCCGCATCGCCCTTCACGAAGGCCATGTAGGCCTCCAGCATGCGCTGCATCTCGTCCACGTCTTCCTTGAGGGGCTGCACCTTCGGCCCGTCGCCGAGGAAGGCCAGTTCCAGCTTGAAGCGCGTGAGGATGGTGCGGAGATCGTGACTCACCCCCGCCAGCATCGTGGTGCGTTGTTCCACCTGCCGCGCGATACGGTCGCGCATGTCGAGGAAGGCCTCGCCCGCCTGCCGGACTTCGCGGGCGCCGCGCGGCTTGAAGGCCCCAACATCGCGGCCCGTGCCGAAACTCTGCGCCGCCCTGGCAAGGTCGGTGATCGGACGAACCTGGTTGCGCAGGAAGATGATCGCGATGCCGAGCAGCAACAGTGAAGAGATAAGCATCCACAGCAGCAGCATGTCGGTACTGGTGGCCAACGTACGTTCAATGCGGGTGAGGAAACGGAACACGATGTCCTTCTCCACCTGCACGCGGATGTCGACGAACTCGCGCTGCCCCCTGCTGTCGATCCAGAACTGCTTTCCCGTTTCGATCGAAAGCTCGCGCGTGAGCCTGGTGTCGAAGCGCGAGAACAAGGGCTCGGGCAATGGTGCCGGCAGCACCTCGCCCTCCCGGATGGACAGGCCGAGGACCAGCGTCTCATTCGCCAGATGCTCGATCCTGCTCCGCGCCGCCGCCCCCTTGTCCGATTCCTCGTAGAGTTGCACGAGCAGGCTCACGTCGCGCGAGAAGGAGCGGGCCAGCAAGCGCGTCACGTTCTCGAAATGCCTGTCGAGGATGAGGCCTGTCATGATCGTCTGCAGCAGCACCATCGGAGCCACGAGAATGATCAGCGCGCGCGCAAACAGCCCTTCCGGCATGTGGCGCTCGAGGAACGTGTTGAAGCGATTGTAGAGCCAGTTGCGGGCCATGGCGCTAGCGCCTCTCAGTCCACATGGAGAACATAGCCGGCGCCGCGCACGGTCTGGAGATAGACAGGGTTCGACGGATCGTCCTCGATCTTCTGGCGCAGCCGGTTGATCTGCACGTCCACGCTGCGTGCGCCCTCTTCCGATCCCTCGGGCGCCAGTTCGCCGCGCGGCACAGGGCTTCCGGCGCGCGCGGCCAGCGTCCTGAGGAAATCCTTCTCGCGCGTTGTCAGCCTGACCGGCTCGGAGCCTTTCCGCAATTCGCCGCGCTGGACATGGAACACGAAGGGCCCGAACTGAACTTCGGCGCGCGATCGGCCTTGCACCTCCTGCCTCCGCAGCAAGGCCCTGATCCGGAGCAGAAGCTCGCGCGGCTCGAAGGGCTTCGGCAGATAGTCGTCGCTGCCCTTCTCCAGCCCGGCGATGCGGTCCGAGGAGTCAGCCAGCGCGGACAGCATCAGCACCGGAACGCGATTGCCATCACCGCGCAGCGACTGCGTGAACTCCAATCCGCTTTCCCCCGGCATCATGATGTCGAGCACCAGAAGGTCGAACATGAAGCCACGCATCTTCTCGCGGGCTTCCGCCGCCGAGGCGGCAACCGAGACGCGGAAATCATTCTCCAGCAGATAGGTCTGGAGAAGCTGGCGGATGCGCCGGTCGTCGTCCACCACCAGGATGTGGGGAAGATCATCCACGGCTCGCCGGCCCTCCTCCCAGCACGCCCACCCGGTCGATCCAGTCGCGCACGGCGTCGCGGTTTTCGGGGCTCACCATGTGATAGAGCACCTTGCAGTAGAGATGCGCTGCATTGCCCTCGGGCTGCGCCACGGCGCGGCGGATGCGGCTGATCTGCGGGGCCATCAGGCGCTGGCGAAGCTCTTCGCCCTTTTCGGTAAGGTAGAGCAGGCGCTGGCGCCGGTCCGTCTCGCCTTCCTTCTGGTAGACATAGCCCTTGTCGATCAGTTCCTTCAGCACACGCCCCAGGCTCTGCTTGGTGATGCGCAGGATGTCGAGCAACTGCTGCACCGTCATTCCGGGGTCGCGGCCCACGAAGTGAACCACCCGGTGATGCGCCCGGCCGAAGCCGAACTGTCCCAGGATCTCGTCCGGGTCGGACACGAAATCGCGATAGGCGAAGAACAGCAGTTCGATCAGCGCAAGCGTATCCTGGTCACTCAATCCGTCTGCGCTCAAATCTTGGGCAGAAATTATGTCAGTCATATTGACATATTTTCCCGATTTTGTTACGTTGAACCATCACATAACGAAATGTTGTTGCGCGAACCACCTCTCGCGGTCCGTTCCTCAACTCTTATAGGCCCGACAGGAGCATCAAAGCCATGACCATCATTCCCTTCGATCAACGCGACGGCTGGATCTGGTTCAACGGCGAGATCGTGCCCTGGAAGGAGGCCAAGGTCCATGTCCTGACACACGGGCTGCACTACGGCTCTTCCGTGTTCGAGGGCGAACGCGCCTATGGCGGCGTCATCTTCAAATCGGCGGAACATTCTGTGCGACTGCACAAGTCGGCCGAAATCATGGATTTCACGATCCCCTATTCGGTCGAGGAACTGAACGCCGCAAAAGACAAGGTCGTGGAACTCAACGGCGGCGGCGACCAGTATGTGCGTCCCGTTGCATGGCGCGGCTCCGAGATGATGGCCGTCTCCGCCCAGCACAACAAGATCCATGTCGCCATCGCCACATGGGCGTGGCCTTCGATGTTTGATCCCGAAACCAAGATGAAGGGCATCAAGCTCGACATCGCGGACTATCGGCGCCCCGATCCCATGTGCGCGCCGGTTCATGCCAAGGCCGCTGGCCTCTACATGATCTGCACCATCTCGAAGCACAAGGCCGAGCAGAAGGGCTATGCCGACGCCATGATGCTCGACTGGCAAGGCCGCGTTGCCGAGTGCACCGGTGCCAACATCTTCTTCACCCGCGACGGCGCCATCCACACGCCCATCGCCGACTGCTTCCTGAATGGCATCACCCGCCAGACGGTGATCGCGCTCGCAAAGGAACAGGGCCTCGAGATCATCGAGCGCCGGATCATGCCGGACGAGCTTCCGAGCTTCAACGAGTGCTTCATCGTCGGCTCCGCGGCGGAGGTGACGCCGGTGGCGGAAATCGGCCCCTATACCTTCAAGCCCGGCAACATCAGCCGCACCATGATGGACAGCTACACCAATGCCGTGCGCCCGACGTCGAAGGCGGCCTGATTTTCACGAACGCTATCTGAACGGTCACCGGAGACCCTCCGGTGGCCGTTTCGATTTGCGCTTGTGTCTGCAGGTTCCGAGAGATTTGACGGCGGCGCAATTGCAAATTACGGTTGCGTCAACGCAATGGAGTGAGAATCCCATGACAAGACGAGTGACACCAAGATCGGGCCTGTCGCTGTTCGCGGCCGTGCTCGCAGGCGCAGGCCTCGCCACGGCCGTTCCGCAGCAGACCTCGGCCAAGAACAATTCGGCCGTGGGCGCCGCCATCGTGGGCGGCATCGTCGGGATTGGCGTGGGTGCAGCCCTCTCCGACCAGCACCATCACAACAAGAAGATCTATTACAACGGCTACAATCCGCCCTATGCGCCGGGTGCCTATGACCCCTATTTCGCCAAGGTCTACAGCCCGGCGTCCAACGTCGTCTGCTACTCGGCGCAGCGCGTCTGCTACAACAACAACGGCAGCTATGCCTCGAAGTGGACGCGCCGCGTCTATGGCTACTGACAGGAGCGCCCGGTCAATGACATCATTTCTGAACGATCTCCGTCACGCCGCCGCAGCAGCAGCCCTTTTCGGTCTCGCCAGCCTCGGCATGACTGGCTCTGCCAGTGCCGACGACCTCCGCATCGACGATGCCTGGAAGGCGGCACTCGCCGACTTCGAGGGCGTGCTCACCGAGAAGCAGCACGCGCTCGTCAACAGCATCGCCTATCATTCAGCGGCCGCGCGACTTTGTGACGGCATCGACCTCGATGTGACGAAGGTCGGGGCCTCCATGAACGAGATCGTCACGTCGGGCGATCCCGCAATGACGGACGAAGAGCATATTGAACGGCTCTCGAATGTGCTGCTCACGCTGGGCACCGCCAAGGGCATCTTCCTCGCCGAGGGCGCGCTCCACAAGGAGGCCTTCTGCGCCGATGCCGCCGCGTCCAAGGCCGACCCGGAGAACATCCACTTCTGGCAATGAGCCCGTGGGTGGCGAAGGACAGGCCTTGAGGCGGACCGCGCATCAGGGCACTGTGCCATCATGACGGCAAATTGCGACTACCTCATCATCGGCGGCGGCTCCTCGGGAGCCGTCGTCGCCAAGCGGCTCAGCGAAATGACTGCGGGCGGCATCATCCTCCTCGAAGCCGGTGAGCCCGATGAGGGTGACCCTGCAGCGACCGACCTGAAGCGACTCGACGAGCAGACGGACGCCTATGATTGGGGCTTCACGGCCTCCACGTTGAAGGGTGCTGCGCCGGAACTCAAATACGCCCGCGCCAGGCTGCTGGGTGGCTGCGCCAACCACAACGACTGCGCTTTCATCCGCCCGCCGGCATCCGACTTCGACGAATGGGAGCGCCTTGGTGCCACCGGCTGGAATGCCGAGGCCATGGCGCCCTACTGGCAGCGCATCCTCGACACCATCACTATCGAGCCCGCCCCCTGCCATCCCGCCAGCCGCGCCTTCATCGAGGCAGGCAAGGAAATGGGACTGCCCGAAGTCAACTTCTCGAAGGACGTGAAGCCGGGCGCCGGGGTGTTTCCGCTGAACGCCAGGGGCAGGCTCCGCCAGTCCTCCTCCGTCGCCTATCTGCACCCGATCGCGGCCCTGCCGAAGCATCTCGAAATCTTGACGGACTGCATGGCCACGCGGCTGCTGTTCGATGGCAGGAAAGCCATCGGCGCCGAAACTTCGCGGGGAACAATCCATGCCGCGAAGGGCGTCATCCTCGCTTGCGGCTCGATCCAGACGCCGCAACTGATGATGGTGTCGGGGCTGGGCCCCGCCGCGCACCTGAAGGAGCACGGCATCGAGGTGCTGGCTGACCTGCCGCATCTGGGCCAGCACCTGCGCGACCATGTGGCGGCGCCTGTCGTATGGGAAACGCACGAGCCCATCGCCGACTGGGAAATCTGCCCCTTCGAGGCGACGATGATGCTGCAGTTCGATGCGGATGCGCCCGCACCCGACATTCTCTTCCACTTCGGCTTGCGGGTGCGCGAGAAATACGGCGACCATCCGCGCCTCGTCACCCATGGCCCGGCCGTCAAGGCCTCGCCCAACGTGACGCGCGCGAAGAGCGAGGGCGAGGTGCGGCTCTCAGGCCCGGCCATGACGGACAAGCCCGTCATCAACCTCAATTACTTCTCCGACCCGTCGGACCTCGACCTGCTGCTCCGCGCCATGCGGGTGACGCGCAAGATAGGCCACACGGCGGCGATGCGAAAACTGGTGCGCGCCGAAATCCACCCCGGCCCGGACGTCCAGAGCGATGCCGACTGGATCGACTACATCACCCACGTGTGTGAAACGGTCTACCACCCCTGCTCCACCGCCGCGATCGGCCGCGTGGTGACGCCGGACCTGAAAGTGATGGGCACCGAAAACCTCTTCATCGCCGACGCCTCGGTGTTCCCCTCCCTCATCACGGTGAACATCAACTCAGCCGTGATGATGACAGCGGAGAAAGCGGCGGAGTGTGTGATCGCGGGGTGAGAGCCCTCATATTGCATACATGACCGCAATGAAGCGCCGCCTCACCCGTGAAACGGGTGAAGCGGCCCTCTGCACTACTCAGGTAACGATCTTCATCAGGCGCCCGGCACCCGATAGGCAGGCGACTTCTTTGCTGCCTGATCTACCTCTTCAGGCGTCATCAGCACAGTAAGCCTGCCGGAGGCCGCACCGGATGCAGCTACGGTAAGCGAGATGGCGGCGGCGCTGACATTGTCCGGCCCGTCCATGATGATCACCAGGTCGTCCGAACCCATGGAAAAGTAAAAGCACTCTAGCTTGCCGCCGACCGAGGCCACCATCTTCTCGACCACAGCCTTCCGCGACGAACCGCCTTCTGCGATCACACCCCTGGTTCCTTCTGCGGTGTAACTGCCCGTCCACATGTACTTTGCCATGCCGTCCTCCCATTTCCGTTGCATCGCAACGGCCTCGTCAAGGCAACGTGCCGCAGACTGTTGTCTTGCACGGCACTGCCAAGAGGGCATGACGCTAGACCTATCAGAAGCGTTTGCAATCAATAACATTGGTGGAATTATCCGTTTGAATGCGGGGTACGCTGCATCCTGCGGTTGGCCCTATCGCGTCAGGCTTGGCGTTGGCTACTTGGCATGAGAGCGAATTTCACGCCCGCCACGATGAACGGCGCGCCATGCATCAACAGGTCGAGAATGTCGATGGGCCGGTTGAGTGTGCCTGATGTCAGCATGCGGAGTTTTTCCCAGACATGCGGCGCAGGCACAAAAGGAGCAAGGCCGAGAGTGAGGCAGGCGATTGCGACGATGCTCAACGGCAAGCGGTTGATCAGTTCACGGAGCTTCTGCATGGGTCGTGTTGCTCTGCATGAAGGCTGGATGGCCGGGACAAACCCGGCCACGAGAACATGTAAATCAGTTATCCAGGAAGCTCCTGAGCTTCCTTGACCTGCTCGGATGCTTCAGCTTCCTGAGCGCCTTCGCCTCGATCTGGCGGATGCGTTCGCGGGTCACCGAGAACTGCTGGCCCACTTCCTCCAGCGTGTGATCGGTGTTCATGCCGATGCCGAAGCGCATGCGCAGCACGCGTTCTTCGCGCGGCGTGAGGCTGGCCAGAACGCGGGTCGTCGTCTCGCGCAGGTTGGCCTGGATGGCGGCATCGATGGGCAGGATCGCGTTCTTGTCCTCGATGAAGTCTCCGAGGTGTGAATCCTCTTCATCGCCCACCGGCGTTTCGAGGCTGATCGGCTCCTTGGCGATCTTCATCACCTTGCGCACCTTCTCGAGCGGCATCGACAGCTTGTCGGCCAGCTCTTCTGGCGTCGGCTCGCGGCCGATCTCGTGCATCATCTGGCGCGAGGTGCGCACGATCTTGTTGATCGTCTCGATCATGTGCACGGGGATGCGGATGGTGCGGGCCTGGTCCGCGATCGAGCGCGTGATCGCCTGCCTGATCCACCACGTGGCATAGGTCGAGAACTTGTAGCCGCGGCGGTACTCGAACTTGTCGACCGCCTTCATCAGGCCGATGTTGCCTTCCTGAATGAGATCGAGGAACTGCAGCCCGCGGTTGGTATATTTCTTGGCGATTGAAATGACGAGGCGAAGGTTGGCCTCCACCATTTCCTTCTTTGCGATGCGCGCCTCGCGCTCGCCCTTTTGCACCATGGCGACGATGCGGCGGTATTCAGGGATCTGCAGGCCAGTCGCGGTGGCGAGTTCGAAGATCTCGTCGCGGATGACCTTGATCGAATCCTTCTCGTCATTGACGAACTTCTTCCAGCCGAACTTGGCAAGCCGCGCCACGCGCTTCAGCCAATCGGGGTCAAGCTCGTGGGACTGGTATTCTTTCAGGAACTCGCCGCGCGGCACCTTGTAGGTCTCGGCCAGGCGCATGAGGCGGCCCTCAAGCGCGTTGAGGCGCTTGTTGATGTCATAGAGCTGCTCGACCAGCGCCTCGATGCGGGCGTTGTTCAAGGAAAGCGACTTCACTTCTGCCACGATCTCTTCGCGGAGCTTCTTGTAGCGGCGCTCCTGGGAGGGCGAGAGCTCGGTGCCCTCGGCCACTTCCTGGTCCTGCAGCTTGCGGAGCGACTTGTAGTTCCGCGCTATGTTGTCGAAGATTTCGAGAACCTTGGGCTTCAGCTCCGCTTCCATGGCGGAGAGCGACACACCGAGGTCGTCACCCTCCTCGTCGTCATCCTCTTCCACTTGCGGCTTGTCGAAATCCTCGGGGGAAAGCACATCGCCGAACTCGTCGTCCGACGGGCGCTTGAACGCGGCGCGCTTGGCCTCGGCACGCTTGGCTTCGGCCTTCTTCTTCACTTCTTCCTTGGGCGGAACGTAGGGTGCGGGCGTCTGCACCGGGCCCTGCTTCTTGGCATCGGGGCCGGCATAGGTCGCTTCGAGGTCGATGATGTCGCGCAGCAGGATCTTGGCTTCGTTCAGCTCGTCGCGCCAGATGATGATGGCCTGGAAGGTGAGCGGGCTTTCGCAAAGCCCCGCGATCATCGCTTCGCGGCCGGCCTCGATGCGCTTGGCGATGGCAATTTCGCCCTCGCGCGACAGGAGCTCCACCTGCCCCATCTCGCGGAGATACATGCGGACGGGATCGTCCGTGCGGTCGGCGGGGAGCTTGGCGGCTTCGACCTTGATGAGGGCCGTCTCGGTGGACTCGCCCTCGGCTTCCGCTTCCACCTTGGTGGCGAGGTTGTCGGTTTCTTCTTCGGATTCGACTACGTTGATGCCCATCTCGTTGAGCATCGCCATCACGTCTTCGATCTGCTCCGGGCTCGTATCCTCCGACGGGAGCACCGCGTTCAGCTCATCGAGCGTCACGTAGCCACGCGCCTTGGCGAGCTTGATCATCCGCTTGACGGCGGCATCCGACATATCGAGGATAGGCGAGTCTCCGCCATCGCCGCCCGCGGCCTCGGGGGCCTCGGCTTCGTCGCCTTGGGTCTGCGGTTCCTGCTCGTCAGGGGCGTTTGCGCGCACTTGGGCTCGGGCCATGAAACAGTCCTCGATCTTCTGGACGGGAAATCCCGCCATTAGCAGTGTTGTGATTCGGGGTCAAAACTAGGGGCCTACGCCTTAAGCGCTGATTAACCCTGTTCAATGCCCCGAACCCGGATTGGGTCGGCTCAATTGATAGCGTCGGCCTGCCGGCCCGATGCCGCTCCAAAGCCCTCGATCTGGGCCTCGGATCCCGCATGGGACGACAGTTGTTCGCGCACCGCCTTGAGCGCGTTCAGCTTTTCCTCCGTCGGGTCGGCAGCGAATGCGGCTTCAGCCGCCCTCAGCTCCCGCTCGAGGGTTACAGTTTTACGGTGCAGGGCGATCATCTGACGAAGGCCTGTGCGGGCGTCATCTTGCGCAGCCCCGCTCCCAAGGAACCATTCGTTCAGCCGTTTCGCCTGGGTTTCAAGCCGGTCCAGCAATGGACCCAAACCCTTGTGCTTCAAGTGGCTACGGATGTCCGTCCCGTCAAGGCCGGACCCCATGGCGGCGCTATCTATGATTTGTGTACGGAGGGAGTCAAGCTCCGGAGCCGTCATTTCAAGGCTTGCGAACTCGTCGATGACCTCGTGCAGCAGGTCCGGATGGTTGATGAGCGTGAGGACGATCATCCGCTCGCGGCGCTCCGCCCCCGACTGGAACATGGGGGTGGCGGCCAGCCGCTTCAGCTGTGCGGTGGGCGGTTGCTGCACGTCCCATGGCCGCTGGTTGGGTTTCCAGCCTTTCTTCGGCTGGTAGCCCGACTGGGATTTGAAGCCCCCTGCTCCCCGCCCACGGCCCGCCGGCTGCCACAGCGCCTGCAGCCTGCCGGCCACATCGGCGAGGTAGTGCTTCCGCACACCTTCGTCGCCTATCGTATTGACAAGGCTGCGCAAATCCCGCTCGAACTGGGCTCTTCGTTCCGGCGTGGAGCGGTCGTTACCCGCCAAGGCCCGCTGCCACAGCATCTCGGACAAAGGCTGGGCAGCCTCCACCACGGCGCGAACGGCATCGGGCCCCTGCCCCTTCAACAGGTCGTCCGGGTCCTGTCCCTCCGGCAACAGGGCGAATTTCAGCGAATGGCCCGGCTGCAGCAGCGGCAGCGCCAGGTCCAGCGCCCGGTAGGCCGCCTTGATACCAGCCCCGTCGCCGTCGAAACACAAGGTGGGTTCCGGCGCCTGTTTCCACAGGATTGCCAATTGGTCTTCGGTCAGGGCCGTGCCCAGGGGCGCCACCGCATGCGGCAATCCGGCGCGGTGCATGGCGATCACGTCGATATAGCCTTCGACCGCGATGATCGCCTGCCTTTCGTGGGCGGGGGCCCTCGCCTTGTCTAGATTGTAGAGAACGTGGCCCTTGTGGAAGAGCGGCGTCTCCGGCGAGTTCAGGTACTTGGCGGCAACGTCCTTCGACAGCGCGCGCCCGCCAAAGGCGATGACACGGCCGCGCGGGTCGCGGATGGGGAACATCACCCGGTCGCGGAAGCGGTCGTAGCTTGCCCCCTCGCCCTTGATGATGAGGCCAGCCTCGACCATCTGCTCGGGCTCCACCTTGTTCTGCGCCAGATGGTTCCTCAAGGCCGAGCGGTCGTCGGGCGCATAACCCAGCCGGAATTCCTTCTGGATCGTGACGGCCAGTTCACGGTCGGCCAGATAACCCCGCGCCTTTGCACCTCGCGCCGACTGCAATTCGGCTTCGAAGAACCTGGCAGCGATTTCCATGATGTCATAGAGGCTGGCCCGTTGTTCCTCGCGCTGGGCATCGGCCTCGGAGACCTGCGGCATGGCAAGTCCCGCCTCGCCCGCCAACCGCTCTACGGCTTCAGGAAAGCTCAGGCCCTCTTTCTCGACAAGGAAGGTGAAGATATCGCCGGAAGCCTTGCAGCCGAAGCAATGGTAGCGGCCCTTCCGGTCATCGACGTGGAAGGACGGCGACTTCTCGCCATGGAACGGGCAGCAGGCCCAGTAATCGCCCTTGCCCGGATTGGACTTCCGCCGGTCCCACGCCACCTTCCGCCCGACAACGGAGGAAATCGATACCCGGCCGCGGATGTCTTCCAGGAATGAGGGAGGAACGCGCATGAAAGGGGATGTGGGCCATGTGGACCACGCGTGCAAGTCCCTCGTTTGCAAGCGGTGTTGCAGTGCAGTAAAGAATGGCTTCCAGCATCTCCAAAGGGAGTCCACGATGACGGCAGCTCTGGGTGTTGGAATTTGGTTCAGGCTGGCGGCGCGCCGGAATCCCGCCCTGCTCGCAGCACTTGCCTACACGGTATACGCCCTGCTCGGCGCTGTAGCACTTATGCTTCCCGTCATGCGTGAACAGTCGCGGACTGAAAGCGTGGGCTTCATCGACGCACTGTTCCTCAGCACGTCCGCTGTATCCACCACGGGTCTCGTCACGCTCGATCCCGGCTCGACATTCAATTTCGGCGGTGAACTGATACTCCTGCTGCTGATTCAGATCGGCGGCCTTGGCTACATGACCTTCATGTCGATGGCCTACATCATGCTGCGGGCACAGCTCTCACCCACGCAAAGCCGATTGACGCGCTCCGGCTTTGGCCTGCCAGAGAACTTCAGGATGACGTCTTTCGTGCGCCAGGTGGTGATTGCCACGCTGATGATTGAAGCGGTTGGCGCTCTGGTTCTCATGTACCAGTTCGAGCAGGCAGGAACGGCCGGAGCCTTGTGGAATGGCATTTTCCATTCGGTCTCCGCCTTCTGCACTGCGGGCTTTGCACTTTTTCCAACAAGTTTTGAAGCCTACAAGGACAATGGGCCGATGCTGATCGTGCTCTCCGTGCTGAGTTACTGCGGCGCCTTCGGCTTCGTCGTCATCGCCGAGTGCTTAGAGGCACTTGTCATCCGGCCGAGGCGGCTCTCGATCACAACACGCATCACGGTCTGGCTATCGGCATGGCTGCTTGCGGCTGGAACGGCTATCGTCTGGATTTTCGAGCCCGCCATCCGCGCTCTGCCGGTCGCTCAGCAATTTCCCAATGCCCTGTTTCAGGTAATGGCAGCTTCGACGACAGTGGGCTTCAACTCGCTTCCCATCGGCGCTCTGTCGTCTGCCAGCATCCTGGTGCTTTATCTGCTCATGTTCATTGGCGCGTCGCCCGCAGGCACGGGCGGCGGCCTGAAATCGACGACCGCTGCAACTCTGGCCGCAACCATGATTTCCAGCATCAAGGGGCGGGACGCCGTTTCCCTGGGCGGATACCTCCTGCCTCAACAGCGCGTGATTCAGGCAGCTGGAACGCTGGTGATCGCACTGGTGGTGATCCTTGCCGCAGTGACCCTGCTTGATCTCACCGGTAGCTATGCCTTCGACAAGGCCCTTTTTGAAGTCATCTCCGCATTGGCAACGGTTGGCCTCTCCATGGGGGTGACCGGCGAGCTCAACGATGCGGGCAAGCTCATCGTGACCGCAGTGATGCTGATCGGCCGCGTCGGCATCCTCACCTTCTTCGTTTCCTTTGCACTGGTGACACGCCAGGAAGACCTCGAAATCAGAAAGACGCGCGACATCATCCTGTAGGAATTTGTTCTGCTGCACATGGCATGCCGCCCGGCATCGCTCCGCTACTTCCCCAGCCGCCTGTCGATCTCCGCCGACAGGGCCTCGTAGGTCTTGTCTCCGGTGTGAAGCTCACCGTCGATATAAAATGTGGGAACCGACTCCACGCCATGCGAGCGGGCGAGGTTTCGGCCTTCGACGATGGCCTTGGCGAGCTTCTCGTCCGCCATGCAGCGTTCGAAATCGGGTTGCGCCATGCCAAGTTCCGAGGCGATCGCCGCCAGTCCCTCGCGTGGCGCATTGGTCCAGCTGTTCTGCGTGGCGAAGAGCCTGTCGAGGTAGTCGAAATAGCGTTCGGGCGGGGCGCAGCGGGCCAGCATGAAGGCGCCGACGGCGGCGTCATTGTGCGGATATTCCCTGAACACGAAGCGGATCTTGCCCTTGTTGATGTAGGCCGCCTTGAGCGCCCCGAAATGCGAGATGTGGAACTCGGCACAATTCGGGCAGGACGCCGAGCCATATTCAATCACAGTGACGCGGGCATCCGCTGGCCCCAGCGCCATGTCAGGCAGCGGTGGCCTGTCCCAGGCGGGCGATGGTTTCCCATCACCCTCGATCTCCTGCGCGAGGATTGCTGCGGGACACACGGACATGAACAGGGCGAGAGCAAGAAGACGACGGCGCATGTCAGATCCCAAGCTGGTCCCGGATCTTTCCATAAACAAGCCGGATGTTGACGCCGAGCTTGTGGAAGCGGTGGAAAGCGATTGGAGTGAGATCGGTGACGGGCATCGGCAGGTCCTCGCGCCTGGCACCCGCGATGCGGTCCGCAAGAACGCTCCCCATCGCGGTAGCCATGGCGACGCCGCGGCCATTGTAGCCCAGCGCGACACGCACGTTTTCGGCGGGCTCATGCATGTGGATCTGATAGTCGGCGGTGATCGCCACCTGCCCGTTCCACACATGCGTCCACGCCACATCCGCCAATTGCGGGAACAGCCGCTTCGTGTACGCGATGAGGTTGGCGGCGTCCTCGAAGCGAGTCACGTCGCGCTGCAGGCTCCGCCCGCCCATCAGCATCCGGTTGTTCGCATCGAGCCGGTAGTAGACCGTGTTGTTGGCCACTTCGTAGAGCACGCTGCCCGATGGCATCACCGAGCGCGCGACATTGTCACTCAAGGGCGCGGTCGCCACGATTGTGGAATAGACCGGAACGATGGTCTGCTTCAGATTCGGCCACAACCCGTCGGTATAGGCATTGCCGGCCAGCACGAGGCTGTCGGCGGTGACGCTGCCCCTGGGCGTCGTGACCTTCCATCGCGTGCCGTTGCGCGCAATCGAGAGCGCGGGCGATGCGCCGAAGATACGGGCACCCGCCTTCTGCGCGGCTTCCGCCAACCCGCGCGCATAGCCCAGCGGGTTGAGCTTGCCCCCTTGCGGAAACCGGATGCCGCCGAGATAGCGCTCGGTGCCGGTGGCGGCACCAAGATCGGACGCCTCCATCCATGTAGCGGGAGAACCGGTTTTCTGTAACTGCGCGAAGGTGTTGCGGGTCGCACCCAGTTTCGCGGCATTGAAGGCCACGCGGAGCGTTCCCGTCTGCGCTGCCTCGCAATCGATCTGGTGTTGCTTCACCAGCGCAAAAACCTTGTCGGGCGCGGCGCTCGAAAAAGCCAGCATCCGGCGGCCCATCTCCTCGCCGAAATCGGCGATCACCTTTTCCGGGTCGGGATAGATGCCGGGATTGACTTGGCCGCCATTGCGGCCCGAAGCGCCCCAGCCCGGCTCATGTGTCTCCAGCACCACGGCATCGATGCCGCGTTCGGCCATATGCAATGCCGTCGACAACCCCGTGTACCCGCCACCGACGATGACGACGGAAGCCGTGATCGCCAAATCCAGTTCGGGCACCGGGGACAAGGCTCGCGCTGTCTCGGCGTAAAGGCTCTTGGGCAGGGGGAGGTGTGCGTGAGTCATCGCTGCATGATGACAGACTCCCCGCCCTCCGATCAATTCCTTCAAGCTGCGGCGCATTGCAGCCGTAAGCACGCAACGTGCCGTCAGTCTATCGCGGCACCACCATCCACATGCCGCTGGGTTCTTCCGGCCGCCAGTTCGGCAATAGTTCTGTTATGATACCGGTATCGTAATTGTGGAACAGTTCATACCCGCTGAGGATGAAGGCGCCGGGCGAGATCACGTAACCCTCCTGCACCAGCTTGCAGGTGAAGTCCCGCTTGACGCCCGAGGCAACGAGCAGATCGAGAAACTGGTCCGTCGCGGCAAGCGAGGGCACGTTCGTATTGGCCGAGCAGGCGCCGTGAAAGACCCAGACCGATGACGTGCTGGCCTTGCGGGACTGCCCTTGCATGAAAAGGGCAAGGCACCCCGAGGCACAGACCTTTCCGTCCATGACACGCGTCGACAATGCCGACATGGACCCGACCTTCTTCAGAACACCGGCCACCAGCTTGACGGCCTCAAGCTCTCCGCCTTCGCTGTTCAGTTCCAGCAGCAGCCGTTTGTATTTGGGCTTTCCATCGACAATGAGCAGCCGTTCCAGCGCATCGGCCAGCGGACGCGTTATGGAGCCTTCGAAGCGAAGCCCGGCGGCATCGCTCGCAATGCCGGCCTGGTCCTCATGCGTGAAGATTTCCAATCCGGGAAATCCGGTCTGTGCGGCATGAGCGTCGATGGCCGCTGCTGACACCAGCACTGAAAATGCAATCGCCAGATAGTGGCGAAGCAGTTCGGGCAAGCGTTCCGCCGTGGCGTTCATGTCAGCACTCGATCTGGGGAACCGATGCGGGCGGCGGCGCCGTGGCGGGACTGGCAAAGGAGCACACCCAGGCCGCCCGATAGTCCAAAGGATAAAGCTCGCATTCTCTTTCCGCGAACAGCTTGTGTGTGACGCATTCCTGCTGGGTTTCAAACGGGCGTGGGGACCATCCGTCAAACTGGTCTCCCCGCACCCATGTGCCATCCACCAGAAAGAACACAGTCAACCACTATTTCACGAGTTTATGCACCTCCCGGCGACGTATGATTGGCGTATTCTAGGCGCACCGGCCATTCTCGGCAATTGGCAGTGCAGCATTGCGGGCCACAGCCGGCGGCATCCGCCATGCCGCTGACGCATGAGGCCAGATTGAGCCGCGCCATAGCATGATGCGGGCTGCTTCCCTATGGTCCGCCCCATGTCACCGACCAAGCCGCTCTGGCTCTATGCAGCACCTGTCATCTTCCTGCTCCTGTGGTCGGGCGGATTTTCCGTGGCGAAGCTCGGCATCATCCATGCTGAGCCGCTGAGTTTCCTTGCCCTGCGCTATGCCGCCGTCTGCGCGCTGCTCGCCCCGCTGGTCATCCTCCTCAGGCCCCCGTTGCCCCAGAAGGCGTCCGAATGGGGCAACCTTGCCGTCGTCGGCGTGCTCATCCAGACCGTCTATTTCGGCCTCTCCTATATTGCCTTCAAGGCGGGCGTCTCGGCGGGCGGTGTCGCCATCATCGTCTGCCTGCAGCCCATCCTCGTTGGCCTCATCGCGCCCCAGTTCACGGGCGAGAAAGTGAGCATCCTGCGCTGGCTGGGCCTGGCGCTGGGTCTGGGAGGTGCTGCAACCGTCATCCTGTCGCGGTCGTCGGTCGAGATGGAACATCCAGTGGGCGTGCTGGCCGCAGTCGGCGCGCTGGCGGGCATCACTATCGGCACACTATGGGAGAAGCGCTTCGGCAAGAGCCATCACCCGGTCGTGTCCAATGCTGTACAATATCTTGCCGGGCTCGCAGGCGTCCTCCCGCTTGCAATGGTCTTCGAAAGCTTTTCCTTCGAGTGGAATCTGCCGTTTCTTGCGGCACTCGCCTATCTCGTCATCGGCAACTCGATTATCGCCATGTCGCTGCTGCTCGCCATGATCCGCGCGGGCGAGGTGAGCCGGGTCTCCTCGCTGTTCTACCTCGTGCCGCCCATCTCGGCGTTGATGGCCTGGCCGCTGCTCGGTGAGGAAATGCCACTGATGGGTTGGGCGGGCTTCGCGCTCGCGGCCGTCGGTGTGGCGCTTGCCACCCGCAAGTTCCGGCCAAAATGACTTGCGGATGCGGGAGCCAACATCCAAATTGCGCAATGGAACGTTCAAAGACAGTAATCTCAGGAGGATAACAATGAAATCTCTTTACACATCGACCGTGACAGCCACCGGCGGCCGCGGCAATGGCTCCGCCAAGAGCGAGGATGGCCTGGTCGACCTGAAGATCGGCACGCCAAAGGCACTGGGCGGAAATGACGATGGCTACAACCCCGAACAGCTCTTTGCGGCCGGCTATTCAAACTGTTACCTCGGCGCCATCAAGTTCGTGGCCGGCAAGGAACAGCCCCCGGTGACGATCACGCCGGATTCAACCGTCACCGCCCATGTGACGCTCGGCTCCCGCGATGACGGCGGTGGCTTCGAGATCGCCGTGGCGATGGACGTGCATCTTCCCGGCGTGGAGAAGGCGAAGGCGGAAGAGATTGCCCGCAAGGCCCATACCGTGTGTCCCTATTCCTGGTCGATCCGCAACAACATCGACGTGAAGACGACGGTCGTCTGATCGGCAATCAGGTAATCTAGGCGCAGGGCTGCATGAGCGCCCTGCGCTTTTTCATGGGTGACGTCGGTGCGCGGCTCGACCTAATCTGTAGTATCAAGCAAGGGATTCCGTTACATGCCGCTGACCGACCGCAAAGTACTGACATTCGATGTCGTGGGAACACTGATCGACTTCGAGGCCGGCATTCTCGATTACGTGCAGGCCAAGGCAAAAGCCGCAGGCGTGAAGCTCACCGACCAGACCATTCTCGAAGCCTATGCCGCGGCCGAGGATCGCCAGCACCATGAGGCACCGCGCCTGCCCTTCCCGTCCATGATGGCGCCGATGTACCGCGAGATGGCGGACGTGCTGGGACTCCCGGGCACGGAAGACGACGTCGAGAACTTCCGCCTGTCGATTCCAAATTGGCCCGCCTTCCCGGACTCGATCGCGGCGCTGAATAGGCTGCGGAAGCATTTCTATCTCGTCGCCATGACCAATTCCGACAATTGGGCGCTGTCGCATTTCGCCAAGACGCTCGACCTTCCCTTCGACGATCTCGTGACGGCCGAAATGGTGGGCTGGAACAAGCCCGACCCGCAAGTCTTCGCCTTCGTGCGCGGCCGGCTGAGCAAGGAGGGATATGGCTTCGGTGATATTCTCCACGTGGCGCAGAGCCAGTACCACGACATCGCGGTGGCCCTCAGGCTCGGCTATCACACCTGCTGGATCGAGCGCCGCAAGGGCAAGCCCGGCGCCGGCGCCACGCCGAAGGTGGAGAGCGTGGCGATCCCAGACTATCACTTCGGCAGCCTGGTAGAACTGGCGGACGCAGTGAACGCCGGAAAGTAGCCGCGCCTCAGAACTGGATATTCTTCGACGCCAGATAGTCGAGGAAGGATTTCACTTTTTGAGGCGGCACTTCGCGGATGGCGCCGATGGCAAGCTCGTCCAGCGTGAAGGGACCATACTGCACGCGGATCAGGCGGTTCACCACGCAGCCGAAATACTCCATCAGCTTGCGGATCTCGCGGTTCTTGCCCTCGGTGAGAACGCAGCGGTACCAGCTGTTGGAGCGACCGCTCTTGCCATACTCCTCGACGAACTCAGCACCACGATAGCTGACGCCGTCGATGGTGACCCCACGCGCAAGCGCTTCGATCTGCTCGGGCTTCAGGGCGCCGCGCACACGCACGCGATAGACGCGCGCCAACGCAGTATCGGGATTCATCATCGCCTGTGCGAGGGGCCCGTCTGAACTGAGCAAAAGGAGGCCTTCGCTGTTCACGTCGAGCCTGCCAACATTCATCACGCGCGGGTTGGACGCAGGCCACAGCGGCGGGTTCATCGCGGGGAGATCGAAGATCGTCTTGCGGCCCTTGTGGTCGCGATGGGTCACAAGCACGTCCACCGGCTTGTTGAGCACGAACAGGCGCGGCAGGGGCTTCGTCTCAGGCGCCACGGGCTTGCCGTTGACCGTCACGGCGTCGCCATCCTCAACCGGCGTCGTTGGCAGCGCTATCGTGCCATTCACCGTCACGCGGCCTTCGGCCACCATGCGCTCGGCCTCGCGCCTGCTGCCGATGCCCGCCTTCTGAAGATAAACGTTGAGGCGCATCAGCCGCCGGTCACAGGAGGAAAGAACGCGACCTCGCGAGCACCCGCCACGCTGGCCTCCAGAGCCACATGGTTCTGGTCGACGGCGGCACGCAGCGTGCGGCGTTCGGCAAGTGCCGCTGCAACCGAGGGGTCGCGTGCGCTGAGAAAGTCGATCAGTTCACCAACCGTGGTGACAGCCGGCGGCACATCGACCTCTTCCATGTTGCGGCCTGCAATCTGCCGGATGCGTGCAAAGTAAAGGATCTTCATTCAATCAACGACATGACGGATGCCGGCACGGAAGTAATCATAGCCGGTGTAGAGTGTAAGGGCGGCGGCCACCCACAGCAGCCCGATGCCGACAGTGGTGGTGTGGGGGATGATCGTGTCGCCCGCCGGCCCTGCAATGAGAAAGCCGATTGCGACGAGTTGAACTGTCGTCTTCCACTTGGCGATCTTCGTGACCGGAACGGAGACCTGCAACTCGCCGAGGTACTCGCGCAGGCCAGAGACGAGGACCTCGCGAGACAGGATAATGATGGCGGCCCATATGTGTCCGCCAAGCAGCACGCCATCGGCGCACAGCACCAGCAGCACAACGGCCACCAGAACCTTGTCCGCGATGGGATCGAGCATCCGGCCCAGCGACGACTGCTGCTGCCACTTGCGGGCCAGGTAGCCATCGAAGAAATCGGTGATGGCGGCCACCACATAGATGGCGAGCGCCGTCCAGCGCGCGTTGTTGCCGCCCATCAGCAGTAGCCCCGCCACGATGGGGACGGCCGTGATACGGCCATAAGTCAGGATGTTCGGGAGGTTCCAGACCTTCGAATATTTCACCGTCTTTGCCGTATCCGTTCCACGCATTGCGCCGCTCATTCTGCACCTTCATGGAAGTGGTCGTAAATAGCCTGTGCCAAGGCTGTGCTGACCCCTTCCACGGCGGACAGGTCGGTAACGCTGGCCCGCGATACCGCTTTGGCCGAACCGAAGGCCTGCAGCAAGGATTTCTTGCGCGTGGGGCCTATGCCGGGAACCTCGTCGAGCGGATTGACGGCAATGGCCTTGGAGCGCCGGGCGCGATGAGAGCCGATGGCAAAGCGATGCGCCTCATCCCGCAGGCGCTGAATGTAGTAAAGCACCGGATCGCGCGCTTCGAGCATGAACGATGGCTTTCCGGACACGTAGAAATGCTCGCGGCCGGCATCCCGGTCCGGCCCCTTGGCGACGCCCGCCATCGGAAGATCGCTCAACCCCAACTCGTCCATCACCGCCTTCGCCGCCGAAAGCTGGCCCTGCCCGCCGTCGATCAGCACCAGGTCGGGCCATGCCTGAACCTCGTTCGGATTGTCCTCCCCCCGCTCGCCCTGCTCCTTGAGGAGCCGGCTGAACCGGCGGGTGAGCACTTCCCGCATCATGGCGAAGTCGTCGGACCCGATCTCCTCGGTGCGAATGTTGAACTTGCGGTACTGCGACTTCGTGAAGCCATCCGGCCCGGCCACGATCATGGCGCCCACGGGATTGGTGCCCTGGATGTGGGAGTTGTCGTAGACCTCGATCCGTTGCGGCACCTCCGGCAATCCGAAGACGCGTTGCACGCCCTCCAGCAGTTTCGTCTGCGAGGAGGATTCGGCCATCCGCCGCCCCAGCGCCTCGCGCGCATTGGTCACCGCGTGATCGACCAGCCCCTTCTTCTCGCCGCGCTGCGGAACCGCAAGCTCGATACGGTGGCCTGCATGGGTGGAGAGTGCCTCCTCGAGGAGGGCACGCTCCTCGATCTCGTGCGACAGCAGCACCAGCCCCGGCACCGGCTTGTCGTCATAGAACTGGGCCAGGAACGACGCGAGGATCTCGGGCGGCTCCAGCGACCGGTCGGCCTTGGGATAATACGCGCGGTTTCCCCAGTTCTGGTACGAGCGGAAGAAGAACACCTGGATGCAGACTTGCCCGCCCTCCTGTGCCAGCCCAAACACATCGGCCTCCTCGACGCCTTGCGGATTGATGCCTTGCGTCTGGGTCACGAAACTCATGGCCTGGATGCGGTCCCGATAGGCAGCGGCGCGCTCGAAATCGAGCGCCTCGGCAGCGGCTTCCATCTGCTGGGCCAGTTCCGCCTTCACGGTCTGGCTCTTGCCATTCAGAAAGGCTTCCGCCTCCTTCACCAGTTCGTCATAGGGCGCTTTCTCGATATAGTTCACGCAAGGCGCCGCGCAGCGCTTGATCTGGTAGAGCAGGCAGGGCCTCGTGCGGTTCGCGTAGACGCTGTCGGTGCAGGACCGCAGAAGAAAAGCCTTCTGCAGCGTGTTGATGGCGCGATTGACGGAGCCTGCGGAAGCAAATGGCCCGAAATAGTTGCCCTTGCGATTGCGCGCCCCGCGATGCTTCACCAGTTGCGCAACGGCGTGGTCCTTGGCGATCAGGATATAGGGAAACGACTTGTCGTCACGCAGCACCACGTTGAAGCGGGGCTTGAGCTTCTTGATGAGATTGGCTTCCAGCAGAAGCGCTTCGGCCTCGGTGCTGGTCGTCACGAACTCCATGTTGGCGGTGAGCGCGATCATCGCCGCGATGCGGTTCGTATGACCCCAGAGGCGAGTATAGTTCGACACGCGATTCTTCAGGTTGCGCGCCTTGCCCACATAGATGACATCGCCCTTGGCGTCATACATGCGGTAGACGCCGGGCTTGCCGGGCAGGCGCGAGACGAAGTCACGGATCAGGTCGGCGCCGGTCGCCGACTGGCCGGACAGGGCATCGATGCCGCGATCGGGAACTGATTCAGGCGTGGTCATGGTGGGGGTCTTCTACATCCGCCACGCCAAATTGGGGAGGCTTACCCGATATGCCAACAAAAAACCGGCGCCCCTGGGGACGCCGGTGTTCCGGAAGCTGCGAAAGCGGCTTCAGTACCTGTACGGGCTCACGCACTGGCGGACCTGGCCGCTGTAGGAAATCCAGGTGTTGTTCCGCTCATTGTAGGACCGGTAATTGTTGTAGCACCAGGCTTCGTGGCGGTTGCGGCCGCCGCTGTTCGAACTGCCGATGATGACGGTGGCGCCGACTGCGGGAAGCAGCCACCAGGGCGAGGCATAATAGTAGCCATTGTAGCGGTAGCGGCAGTTGTTGCCGTAGCGGTTGCAACGCGCGCCATGGCGATGCCGGTCATAGCGGACGTGGCGGTTCACATGCCGCCGCGCCACTTCCGTCAGGAGGGTCGATTCCGGCGCCGTCTGGGCGCTCGTCTGGGCCGGAACTGCAAAGGCAGAGGCGGTGCTGGACAGGCCGGACAGACCCAGCACGCCCGCCCCCAGCATGGCCATTGCAATGATGCTCTTCTTCAACATGATAGTCACTCCAGTGATTGCCTCTCGGCTTCCCAGCGGGGAAAACGTTGCGGGCTTGAGTTTGTAACGTCAAATAATGGCGAAAGTTCCCGCGCCGCGCGTAGGAGCAACAAATCGTCCGGACGGGTTATCCTAGCGGGAACGCTCGATCTCGACGCCCACGCTGCGGGCATTCTTGATAATGTCGGGCTTCTCGACCCTCACCCGCGCGGCCACGACGCGCTTGTCGGTGAGGCACGACGCCGCGATCTTCTCGCACAGCGTCTCCACAAGGTTGATGTGGCCGGCCGAGACGATGGCTTCGACCTTCTTCACCACGATCTCGTAGGATACGACATGGCCGATATCGTCGTCCTTCGGGCCTGCACCTTCCTTCACCGAGAGGTCGATGTTGACGATGATCCGCTGCGGGTCAGTCTTCTCGTGATCGTAGATTCCGATCAGCGCCATCATGTCGAGGTCGCGCACGAAGACATGGCGGAGCCCCGACGAGGCACTCGCAACGTGGTGGCTGATCATCGGCTTCTTGCTCATTCGGTGACCTCCATCACGTCGGGCGTCTGCCAGACCAGATGCTGCCCGCCATCGAGCGCGATCATCTGGCCCGTGAGCGCCGGTTGCGACAATATGAATTTGACCGCCGCCGATATCTCCGCAGGCGACGTGCCGCGGCCCAGAAGCGTCAGGGCGGCCTGTTTGTCGAACTCGGCCTGGTCCATGCGGGCAGACGGCAGCGCCGGGCCAGGGCCAATGGCATTGACCCTGATCCGGGGCGCCAGCGCCTGTGCGAGCGTCCTCGTCGCGGTCCACAGGCCGGACTTGGATGTCGTATAGGAAAAGAACCGTGGGTTCAGCTTCCACACACGCTGGTCGATGATGGAGATGATGTTGCCTTCGTGACCTTCAGGCAATTGCCTGGCGAAAGCCTGGCTCAGGAACACCGGCGCCCGCAGGTTGGTGTCGAGATGCTCGGCCCAGCTCGCCTGCGTGATCGAACCCACTTCGTCCGGCTCGAAAAGCGAGGCATTGTTGATGAGGCAGGTAAGACCGCCCAGCCCATCCGCCGCCTCCGCAATCAGGCGGTCCGGCACATCGGCCTGCGAGAGATCGCCCCGCACGATGACGGCGCGCTGGCCGATGCCGCGGATGAAACCCGCCACCTCTTCGGCCTCGGCAATGGAACTGTTGCAATGGACCGCGACATCCCATCCGTCCTTGGCGAGATCGAGCGCCAGCCTGCGGCCGATCCGCTTGGCGGAGCCCGTCACGAGAACCGATTTCATGGCAGTCACGTCTTCGGCATGAGAATGACGTAGTGCTTCTTCACCTTCTTGACCGTCTCCCACGTACCCTTGAAGCCCGCCGGGATGATGAAGGCGTCACCCTTCTTCAGCGTCCAGGACTTGCCCTCGTCATTGGTGAGAATGGCCTTGCCTTCGATGAAATGGCAGAATTCCCATTCCTCGTACTTCACCTTCACCTTGCCGGGCGTCGATTCCCACACGCCGCAGAACAGCCGGCCATCTTCGCCGGTAAAGTGGTTCCACGTCCTGGTGTTGTACTTGCCCTTCAGCAGCTTTTCCGGATCGGGCTTTCCCTTTTCCACGTCGGGCGCGTTCTTGCCCTTGGTCTTCATCACCAGAATGTCGGCCATTGTCCGTCCTCACCTTATCCGTTTCAGGAGTTCATCTTTACCCGGCTCGAAACCCGACGCCACCCACCAGTCTTCAAGCCCACGCAATGTTACGCCGATCTCAGGCCCGGGGTTCATGCCGGCAGCGATAAGGTCACGGCCGGAGACGGGCATGGCCGGGATCAGCCAGCGGTCCGGAAGCCGGAGCAGTTTCTTCCAGCTTGCATCATCCATCGACGCGCTGGAGCGCGCCCATGCCACATGCACGAGGTCGCGCCAGGTCTCAGGCCCCATCTGGTAAAGGATGATGCGCTGCTCGTGGGAACGAAGGGCTGGCGACGGCGGCATCAGTCCGGCAATGTCGTCGAGGCGCTTGCCGTCGTGGTTCGACAGGCGCCAGCGCTCTTTCATCGACAGCGGGTCGGACGCAAGCACGGAAAGCCGCAGCACCGGATCAAGCGGCAGCCGCGAGATCACGCGCCAATCCTCCGTATGCGGAAGAAGATGCGAAAGGATGCCATGCTTCGCCATCAGCTTCAGCGTGGGGATGGCGCCGGGCGCCGCCATCAGCTTGAACATTTCCTGCCGCACGCGTTCCGCCGACAGCGCGTCGAGGCCCTTCCTGTGCTCCACGCATGATAGGAGACCCGCCTTGTCCGGTGAACCCTTGCCGAAGCGCGCATGGAAACGGAAGAAGCGCAGGATTCTCAGATAGTCTTCTTCGATCCGTTGCGAGGGGCTGCCGACGAAGATGATCTTCTTTCGCAGAATGTCACGGTAACCATTTGTAAAGTCATATATTTTACCGCGCAAGTCGCAGTACATCGCATTCATCGTGAAGTCGCGCCGCATGGCGTCGGCCTGCCAGTCGTCGGTGAATTTCACCTTGGCGCGGCGGCCATCGGTTTCAACGTCATGGCGAAGCGTCGTGACTTCATAAGGGTGATGATCGGCAACGACGGTCACCGTGCCATGATCGATCCCTGTAGGATGAACACTCATGCCCTGGGCCGCGCAAGCCTCCATCACGCGTTCGGGCGAAAGCGTTGTGGCGACGTCGATGTCGCTCACCGGAATCTTGAGCAGCGTATTGCGGACAGCACCCCCCGCGACGCGTGCTTCACCGCCCGCATCCGCGATGGTTTTCATCACGCGTTGCAGCGTGGGCGCCTTCAGCCACTTTGCGCGGGCAAGCGAAGGAAGCTCCGTCATGGTGTCTCGTAAACCATCGCATAGAGATTGCGGATCATGCCGGCGGTGGCGCCCCAGATGTAGCGGTCCTGCCACGGCATCGCATAGAAGAATCGCTCGCGGCCCTCATAGTCCCGCGAGTGGCGCTCGTGGTGTCCGGGGTCCATCAGAAACGACAATGGCACCTCGAAGACATCCGCGACCTCGCCTTCATGCGGCGTCACCGTGAACCCCGGCCGCACGATCCCCACCACGGGAATGACGCGATAGGATGTTCCGGTGAGATAGGTGTCGAGAAAGCCCAGAGGCTCCACGAAAGAGGGTGCAATACCCGTCTCCTCTTCCGTCTCGCGGAGAGCTGCCGCAACAGGACTAAGATCGGTGTCGTCGATGCGGCCGCCGGGAAAGGCCACCTGCCCCGCGTGGGCCCGCATATGGGGCTGGCGCTGGGTCAGCAGCATGTGGAGTGCGCCCTCGCGTGGCACCAGCGGCACCAGCACGGCGGCGGGCCGGGGCACCACGCCTTCGGGAATGAGGCGGGCATTGGGGTTCAGGTCATCGTCGCTTCGCCGTGCAATCTCCGGCGGTGTGCCGTGCAGCCTCGCGGCACGGGCGCGGAATTCGTCCTCATCGAACCGGAAGCTCACGAGGCCAGTCCGATCTCGGAGGCCTTCTGCATGGGGTAGAACTGGCCCGACGACCAGACTCCGAACCAGCCATCCTTCACCGTGCCCGCTGCGGCAAGATCGTAGAACAGCGCCCGGCTGACCAGAGCTTCGAGGCGCGCCCGCACCAGAACATAGGGCTTGAGGCCACCCGTTCCTTCTTCCGGCGCAAAGCGCAAGGGATGCGTTTCATCGACCGTCACTTCGTCGTCCACATTGGTCTCGAACGAAATGACCTGGGCCTCGCCCTCGCCCGCAACCTGCATGCGCACAGCCGTGAAGGGCGCGTCATCCACCCGGATGCCGACCTTTTCCACAGGGGTTACAAGAAAGTAATGTCCGTCCTCGTCATGACGCAGCACCGAGGCAAAGAGTTGCACCAGTGGTTTGCGCCCGATGGGCGAGTTCATGTAGAACCACGTGCCATCCTGTGCGATCCGCATGTCGATGTCGCCACAGAAGGGCGGGTTCCACAGATGCACCGGCGGCGGTCCCTTGGCCGTCCGTGCCTCGCCCAGTCCCCTCAGGGGGTTGCTTGCATCTCTCTGATCTGTGCTCATCTTGCGGTCGTAACTCTGAGTCGGGTGCGAACCCGCCTCTTTTAGGCCATTCTCGTTCACGAGGATGTCATTAAGTCCAAAGGCATCCCATGGCCATTATGTCCTCCGGGAGCAACTATAGTGAGCGTCATGCCCAGCATCAACGAAGCAGACCGTCAGATCATCGCCGACCTCGAAGCCACTGGCGAGAGGCTTGTCAAAGCCCGCGCCGCGATCGGCCGCATCATCTTCGGCCAGGATGAGGTGGTGGAACAGGTCTTGATCGCCATCCTGGGCGGCGGCCATGCGCTGCTCGTCGGCGCACCGGGACTTGCCAAGACCAAGCTCGCGACAACGCTGGGCCGCGTCCTCGGACTTGACGAAAAGCGGGTGCAGTTCACGCCCGACCTGATGCCCGCTGATATTCTGGGCTCCGAAGTGCTGGACGAGACCGAGGGCGGCCGCCGCCAGTTTCGCTTCGTGCCCGGCCCCGTCTTCTGTCAGTTGATGATGGCGGACGAAATCAATCGCGCCAGTCCCCGCACGCAGTCGGCGCTTCTGCAGGCCATGCAGGAGCATCATGTGACGGTGGCGGGTGTCCGCCATGACCTGCCGCGCCCCTTCCATGTGCTTGCGACCCAGAACCCGATCGAACAGGAAGGCACCTATCCGCTGCCCGAGGCTCAGCTTGATCGCTTCCTCGTCCAGATCGACGTGCCCTACCCCTCGCTCGATGCCGAGCGCCGCATGTTGTTTGCAACGACCGGTTCAGCCGAAGAACAGCCCGAGAAGGTACTCTCGACCACGGAACTGATGAACGCCCAGCGCCTGACCCGCGTCATCCCCGTGGGCGAGCAGGTGGCGGAATCAATCCTGCGGGTCGTGCGCGCCGCACGGCCGGGGCCCGATGCCGACGAGTTCGTGAACCGCAATGTGGCCTGGGGGCCGAGCCCGCGCGCCAGCCAGTCTCTCATGCTGGGCGCCCGTGCCAGGGCACTTCTCCAAGGCAGGCTGTCTCCATCGCTCGACGACGTGATGGCCCTGCTTGGCCCGGTGTTCCGCCATCGCATGGCGCTCAACTTCACCGCACGCGCCGACGGTCACACCATCGACGGGACGATCGAGCGCCTCACGAAGCTGCTTGCCTGACCAGATGTCACAGGCTCAAGCCCTCAGCCTCACCGACCGCGCCGCGGCGCAGTCGCGC
>NZ_JBGSOZ010000176.1:0-9396 GCF_041738905.1 Aestuariivirga sp. | reverse complement strand
CGCATCGCAGAGTTCGTTCAGGTCCTTGCGGATGGTCTGCGGCGTCACGTCGAAACGCAACGCCAAGTCATCCACCGTCACGCTGCCGGCTTGCCGCGCGAGGACGAGAATCTGCTGTTGCCGTGGGCTTACGCCTTCCATTATCACTTCGCCTGCAAAATCCATCCATCAAGAACCCGCCCGGACAGCCGGGAAATCCGAGTCCCATATTTCACTATTTTTCGTTTTTCGCAATCATGGACCACAAGACAAGTTCGAAAATTTTCTTAATGACCTTCGTTTTGTTTCAAGTGATAGTTTGTCGCAGGCATTTCAAGGTGGACCACAATGAAACTGAAATGCCTGGTTTCGGCAGCAATCCTGGCGCTCATGGCGTCCACGGGTTCCAGCCTTGCCGACATCGATGCAGCCAAGAAGTGGATCCATTCCGAATTCCAACCCTCAACACTGTCGAAGGAATACCAGCTCAAGCAACTGGAGTGGTTCATCAAGACAGCGGAGCCCTTCAAGGGCAAGGAGTTCAATGCGCTCCCCGAAGGCATTCCAACGCATGACCAGGAATCGAAGGAGTTGACCAAGGCTTTTGAGAAAATCACTGGCACCAACGTGAACCGCCAGAGTGCTTCAGTTTCCAGGTGGCAGAGCATGCATTAGTATTCTACGCTGAGGCAACATCGACCTGTCTGGCGCGGGTTTTTGAGCATGCCGAACGATAGAGATGTGGCCGCGAAATTGAAGATTGTCCTTCGTCAACCGACCGCAGATGAACTGGCGGAATTGAGCCACTTGTGCATCAGGTCGAAAGCCTTCTGGGGTTACGATCAGCAGTTCATGGACGCGTGCCGAGGTGAACTGACCTTCGCGCCCGACGACCTCAAGTCAACCCATATTGCGGTCGCCGAAATGAAAGGTGATGTCGCAGGCGTCGCCCAATTCGAGATCGCCGATGGCGAAGCTGACCTGCTCAAACTCTTCGTCGCGCCCGAAGCAATTCGATGTGGCGTTGGCCGCCTGCTGCTCGGTTGGGCCTGCGCGGCTGCATGCAACATGGGGGCGGGAAGAATGTTCATAGAAGCTGATCCGGCAGCCGCTCCATTCTATCGCCGCCTGGGCGCACAGGATGTCGGCCTTGCGCCTTCTGGCTCAATACCCGGAAGGGTCCTTCCAAAATTGGCAATTGAACTCAAGACAGAAAGCATTCGGATGAATCACGCTGACCCCCAGATCACCTCCCGGCTGGCACTCGCCAAGCGCATTGCGTTGGAGGCCGGTACGCTTGGCCTCGGATATTTCGGCCGCTTGGGCGAGTTGACTGTCACCAGCAAGGGCCACCAGGACATGGTGTCGGAGGCCGACCGTGACGTCGAGACGTTTCTCCGGGGCGAGATCTCGAAGTCATTTCCCCATGATGGCATCCTTGGTGAGGAACATGGCTTGAGTGCCGGCACCTCTGGTTACACCTGGGTGCTCGATCCGATCGATGGGACAGCCAACTTCGTCAACGGCATTCCGGCGTGGAGCGTGGTGATCGCATGCATGACGGCAGAGGATACGGTGCTCGGCGTCATTCACGAACCCAATGCAAACGAGACCTTTGCCGCCAGCCTCGGTGGCGGCGCCACGGTCAATGACAAGCCCGTGAGAACGTCCTCCGCCACCAGCCTCTCGCAAGGGTCTGTCGGAGTGGGGCTCTCGAACCGTGTGGACTGGAAGCCGGCCGTGAACTTCATCACCGATCTCATGTCCAGTGGCGGACTGTTTTTCCGCAATGCATCGGGCGCCATCATGTTGGCCTATGTCGCTTCGGGCCGCCTGCTCGGATATGTCGAGGAGCACATGAATGCCTGGGACTGTGCTGCTGGCCTTCTGATGGTGAGTGAGGCCGGGGGCCGCATTCACCGCACGGGCAGCGCCGAGCTTCTCGAAAACGGCGGCGTGATCATTACAGGTGGCGCCGGGGTCTTTGACGCCATCGACCGCATGGCGAGGGGAGCGTTCAGCCTGGCAGCAGAACCGGGCCTTCCGCGGAGAAACTGACGGCGACTGTTCCGTTGACGGCTAGCCTGTCATCACTATCGAGCGACTTGACGAACAGGTCTCCAGCGGCGGTGGCGACGGCGTACTCCCAATGGCTGCCGACATAGACCGCCTTGCTGAGGCGGCCCGCGAAGCCGGGTTGCCCGTCCGCCGGCGCCAACCTGATCCGGTTCGGCCGGACGGCGAGCATGGCGGGTCCGCGCTTCAGTCCACGCGAGGCAAGCGTAAGTTCCAACCGCTCGATCCGCACGAGAGCGCGGCCATCGGCACTGTCCACGATCTCGCACGGGATGATATTGGCCTCGCCGATGAAATCTGCAACGAAGGCGGTGTCCGGCGCTTCATAGAGCTCCCGTGGGGTTCCCGCTTGCGCGATCACGGCATTGTTCATCACCACGATGCGATCGGACACGGCAAGCGCTTCCTCCTGGTCATGCGTGACATAGACGACCGTCAGTCCGAGCGACGTCTGTATGTCGCGGATTTCCTCGCGCACGCGGCGGCGGAGCTTGGCATCGAGGTTGGAGAGCGGTTCATCGAATAGCAGGACCTGCGGTTCGAGCACCAGTGCGCGCGCCACAGCGACACGCTGTTGCTGCCCGCCGGACAATTCGCCGGGCATGCGTCCGCCATAGCCCTTGAGGCCGACGAGTGCGAGCCCCGCATCCGCGCGCTCCCTGACCTCACTCTTGGAAAATCCAGACAGCTTCAGCCCATAGGAGACATTCTCCTCCACGTTCATGTGTGGGAACAGCGCATAGGACTGGAACACCATGCTGACATCGCGGTCGGTGGCGGGAAGCTTGGTGACATCCCGCTCCCCGATCAGGATGCGCCCGCTGGTCGCCATCTCGAGGCCTGCGATCATGCGCAGCGTCGTGGTCTTGCCGCAGCCGGACGGCCCAAGCAACGTCACCAGCGTTCCGGGCTCGACACGCAAGGAGATGTCGTCAACGGCCTTCACGGTGCCGCCATAGACCTTTGAGACGTGATCGAACTCGACCGATGCCGCGTTGCCCTTGATTTTCATGTGATGATCTTCATGTCTAACCGCCTGCCGCCCAGTTGGTGCGTGATTGATCGAACCTGCGGCCGAGTTGCCGCCGCCCGACGAGAAGCTGGAACAGGCCGATGGCCGCAAACATGACGAAGATGAGCACGGTCGAATAGGCAATCGCGATGCCGTACTCGTTGTTCTCGACCTTGCCGATGATGTAGCTCGTCGCCATGTCGTAGCGCGCGCTGACGAGGAAGATGACCGCGCTGATGGCTGTCATGGACCGCACGAAGGAATAGACCAGGGCCGCGAGGATCGCAGGCCTCAGCAACGGCAGGATGATCTTGCGGAACGTCTGCCAGCTGTTGGCGCCGAGCGTAAGGGAAGCCTCGTCGAGGCTCTTGTCGAGCTGCGACATGGAAGCGATGCCGGCCCGGACGCCCACCGGCATGTTGCGGAAAATGAAGCTCAGGATGAGAATGAGCCCGGTACCGGTGAGCTCGATGGGCGGCACGTTGAAGGCGATGATGTAGCTGACACCGATGACGGTGCCCGGAACGGCAAAGCTCAGCATTGTGGCGAACTCGAAAGCATTGCGCCCGGCAAATCTCTGCCGCACCAGCAGATAGGCGGTGATCAATCCGATTGCCGCAGTGAGCGGCGCCGAGATCGCCGAGATTTGCAGCGTCGTCCAGAAACTGTCCCATGCAGCACCGCGGAAGTGCAGGCCATGCTCCGTCCAGGCGATACCGAAGGAACTGATGTAATGCTTGAAGGTGAGATTGTTCTTCAGTCCCCAGACTTCGATGAAACTGCCATAGATGATGATGAAATAGACCACCAGCGTGAAGGCCGTCCACGCCCCGGCGATGGTGTAGAGCGTCACCCGGACCCAGCGCGGCAGCAGGGGATGATGCCCGCTGTCGCCCTTGCCGGTGAGCGTGGTGTAGGATTTGCGGCCGAGCCAGAAGCGCTGGAGATAAAAGGCGAGCAGCGTGAAGAACAGCAGGACGATGGCGAGCACCGCCGCGCGCCCTGAATCGTTCTGCGCACCGACGATGGCGAAGAAGATCTCCGTCGACAGCACGTCGAAATTGCCGCCGAGCACGAGCGGATTGCCGAAGTCCGCCATGCTTTCGATGAAGCCGAGAAGAAATGCGTTGGCGAGGCCCGGCCGCATCAGCGGCAGCGATACGGTCCAGAACGTGTGCCACGGATTGGCGCGGAGCGTCTGGGCCGCTTCCTCCATCGATGGGCTCACGCCCTCGACGACGCCGATCAGGACCAGAAAGGCAATCGGCGTGAAGGCGAGAAGCTGGGCGATGAACACGCCGTTGAAGCCATAAATCCAGCGCGTCGGCTGAGTGCCGAAGGCCTCCGCAATGGTCGCATTGACGATGCCGGAAAGACCGAACATCAGGATGATGGCGAGGCCGATCACGAAGGGCGGCGTGATGATCGGAAGCAGCGTCAACGCCCTCAGCCATTTCCCGAAGCGGAAACTGGTCCGGGTCACGACCAGCGCAAAGACAAGGCCGAGCAATGCGCTGAAGACACCTACCATTATTGCAAGAAACAGCGAGTTCCACGCCACGCCGCAGCGCGTGCCACCGGTGAGGCAAGCAAGCGACCAGATCTTCGGGTCGGCGAACTTCGCGAGGAACAGCGAGAGTGAATAGCTTCTATCCTCGGCCTCGAGGCCAGAGGCAAACATCTTGAGGATGGGAAAGAAGACGAAGATGCCGACGACGGCGACCACGAACCCGATCGAGCTCACCACGAAGACGTCGCCATTGACGGCGCCTCGCGCCGCAAGACCCTGCGTGAGGAAAAACAGGAAGGCCGCCGCCGTGAACAGGGCACCATAGCCCATGCCGAACTGGCGCTGCTCCATCGGCCCAAAGAGTTGTTCGAGCCAGCCCCATCGCCAGCCATTGAGGCCGATGGAGAATCCTTGAAGGAGAAACCATGTGAGTCCGCCGATGCCCGCGATCAGCAGCAGTTTCGAGAACAGCGGATCGGATTTCTCACGGCCCCAAAGCGTGAGCGGCATCAGCAGGAAGATCAGATGTGGAAACAGCCACGGCCTCTCAAGCCCCGCAAAGAGGCCGGACGCGCCAGGACCTGCGACCGGCCAGCCGCGCGTGATCCAGCGAAGATCGAGATATCCACGCTCGAGGCCGTACCAAGGCAACACAACGAAGGCGGCGAGCCCCACGCACAGCCACAGGAGAACCGTGGGGTCCAGCCCGCGCCGTGGAGCGGACTGGACGGCGAGGGCGGAACTCACGGGCATTCCCTGTTTACTGGGGCAGGGTGCTCACGTCGTCGTCCCACTTCTTCAGCAAGCGCTTGCGCTCGTCCGACGAGCCGTACTTCTTGAAGTCGTAGTCGATCAGCTTGATTGACGAAAGGTCTGGCGAGAGCGGCGAAACCTTGGCGTTCTTGTTGGATGGCACCTGATAGGACTTTGCTTCAACAGCACGCGACTGCACATCGGCCGAGAGCGCCCAGTCATAGAATTTCTTGGCGCTGTCCATGTTGCGGGAGCCCTTGATGATGCTCATGGAGCCGATTTCGTAGCCGGTGCCTTCGCAGGGGGCGACCACCTTGACCGGAAAACCCTGTGCGGCCTGAGCCACGGCATCATGCATGAACACGATTCCGACAGTGGTCTCGCCCTTGGCGGCGGCCTTGATCGGGGCGGAGCCGGACTTCGTGTACTGATTGATGTTCACATGCAGCTTCTTCATGTAGTCGAAGCCGCCATCTTCGCCGAACATCTGCACCATGGTGGCGAGCGTCGTGTAGGCCGTGCCCGAGGAATTCGGGTTGGCGATCTGGATCTGCCCCTTGAATTCAGGCTTCAGGAGGTCGCTCCAGCAGGCTGGCACCGGCAGGTTGTTCTGCTTCAAGAGCTCTTCATTATAACCATAACCCAATGCGCCCGAATAGATGCCGATGGTCTTGTTGCCGGCGGCTTCCGCTTGCTTGACGGCCCAGGGCTGCAATTCGGCCCGCATCGGAGATTCATAGGCGACGGTCAGATCTTCTTCTGCCGCCTGCAGGTGAGGGTCGCCGGTTCCACCCCACCAGATGTCCCCCTTGGGATTCTCGGCTTCGGCCTTGACCTGCGCGAACGTCTCGCCTGAGCTCTTGCGCGTCATGTCGACATTGATTCCTGTCGCCTCCTCGAAGCCCCGTGCCATCAACTGGCACCATTCTTCGTCGGCACTGCAATAGAGCGTCAGATCATCAGCAATGGCGGGCGTTGCAAAACTCACTGCGCCAAGCAGGATAGCGGAAAAAAGCTTGCGGTTCATGTCGGTCCTCCCAGTCATTTTACTTGTTACATACCTGTCACAATTCAGTGTGGCTTAGGTCGGCAGGGAGTTCAATATATATTGTCAGCTCCTCCCCGCATCGAGGCTCAGGACCATTGGTTTCCTTGCGGAACAGGTTCCGGTCCAAATCACGCTCCTTGCCGAAGGAAGCTGAGACGAGTGAACTGCTCTTGTTGAGCAAGGCGCAGATGACGCGATGATCTTCCGTTGCCGCATGGTCTTGCTTCAGTCGATGACCGCAGGGTTGTGGGCGGTATCGTCCATGTCATCCGCGCCGGCCTGCAGCGGAAGAATGCGCCCAAGGCTCTGCGGCCTGCAAAGGTATCCACATCAAGGCAGCATGGATGTATCCGTCAGTAGACGGCGACCTGTTCGGGTGGCAGCGATGCACGGCCCTTGATCTTGTCCGACATCTTTTCCGCGAGCATGAGGACGGTCGCGTTCAAGTTGGCGGTGACGACGTCGGGCATGATCGAGGCATCGACCACGCGCAGGCCCTCGACGCCATGGACGCGGCCCTCGCCATCGACCACCGCCATTTCGTCAAGGCCCATCCGGCAGGTGCATGAGGGATGATGCGAGGTCTCTGCCTTGGCACGCGCGAAGGCATCGATCTCGGCATCGGACTGGACATGGGCACCCGGCGCAATCTCGGCGCCGCGGAACGGATCGAATGCCTTCTGCGCGACGAGATGGCGCGTGATGCGGATGCCGTCGCGGATTTCCTGGCGGTCTTCCTCGTCCATGAGATGGTTGAACAGGATGCGGGGCGGGTCGAAGGGATTATTGGAGCGGAGCCTCACCCAGCCGCGGCTGCGCGGCCGCATCTGGCTCAGGTGGATCTGGAAGCCATGCCCATCCACCCGCTCGTTGCCGTCATAGCTGATGGCGACGGGCGCGAAGTGATGCTGGAGATTGGGATAGTCGACATCCGGATTGCTGCGGAAGAAACTTCCCGCTTCCCAGATATTGGTGGCGCCGGTTCCCGTCTTGAACAGCAGCCATTCCAGCCCCACCGCCAGACGGCCCAATGGGCGGGTCGCGGGATAGAGCGAGACCGGTTGGGTGCAGTGATATTGGACCAGATAATCGAGATGATCCTGAAGGTTCTCGCCCACGCCCGGCAGATCGACCTTCACGTCAATGCCATGCTGGCGCAATTCATCGCCGGGACCGATGCCCGAGAGCTTCAGGATCTGCGGCGAGTTGAAGGCGCCCGCGCAGAGCAATACCTCGCCCGTGGCCCGCACGCTCCTGGCCTCGCCGTTCTCGATGTATTCGACGCCAGTTGCGCGTGCGCCGTCAAAGAGGATGCGCGACACACGGATGTTCGTAAGCAGGTCGACGTTGCCCTTTTCACGCGCGGGATGAAGATAACGCCGCGCCGCGCTCGACCGGATGCCCTTGTGTGTCGAGCGCTCGAACTTGCACACACCTTCCTGGCGGAAGCCGTTGACGTCGTCCGTGAAGCCAAGCCCGGCCTCGATCCCCGCCTGGATGAAAGCCTTGAACAGCGGGTTGTCGCACTCGGGCACAGTGACCTTGAGGGGGCCGCCGCTGCCCCGGAATTCGCTTGGGCCCTTCTCGCTTGTCTCCATGCGCTTGAAGTAGGGAAGGCAATGGGCATAGGACCATTGCTCCAGCCCGTTGGCGCGCGCCCAGCCATCATAGTCACGCGGATTGCCGCGCAGGTAGACCATGCCGTTGATCGATGACGAGCCTCCGACGACGCGGCCGCGCGGATAATTGACCTTGCGGTTGTCGAGATAAGGTTCCGGTTCAGAGAAATAGTTCCAGTTGTAGCGCTCGGACTTCAGCGGCTCCGCCAGGGCCGCCGGCATCCGGAGCATGTAGAGGCTGCGGTCCATGGGACCTGCCTCAAGCACGAGAACCCGCCGCTGCGGGTCCTCCGCAAGGCGGGCCGCGAGCACCGAACCCGCAGAACCTGAACCGATGATCACATAGTCATAAGCTGAAACAGGCACGTCTCTTCACTCGCATAAGCTTGCAAAATCTTATGCGAGGTACTCTCCGCTGGAAATCCAAATATATCCAACGAAATGTTCGAACGTTTCGAACATGTCTGCCGCGAGATTCATCGCGGCAAACCCATCATATCCCGGTCAGATCAGTAACGGACCATCCCAGCGTCGACATTGAGGGTCTGACCCGTCATCCAGCGTGCGTCGTCGGAGGCGAGGAAGGCCACGGCGTCGGCGATGTGCTCGGGCTGGCCGCGGCCCGGCAAGGCCTGCAGCATGCCGACGAAATCAAAGGCATTGGCATGCGGGCTGGCCTTCACGCCATCGCTCTCGATCAGGCCCGGCGACAGGGCATTGACGGTGATACCGTGCTTGCCGAGTTCCGTTGCCGCCGCGCGCGTGAAGCCGATGACGCCGCCCTTGGAGGCCACATAGGCCGCCATGTTCGGTGTTCCCGCAAAGAAGGTGTTGGATGCGATGTTGATCACCCTGCCCTTGATGCCGCCGCTGCGCATCTTGTCGGTGACGGCCTTGGTCATCAGGAAGGTGCCGGTGAGGTTGACGTCGATCAGGCGGCGCCAATGGTCGAGGTCGATGTCATCCCAGGCGATGAAGGGCACGATGGCGGCATTGTTGACGAGAACATCGACGGCACCCGCCTCGGCGACGAGGTTTGCCACGTCCTCGGGCTTCGAGATGTCACAGGCGATTGCGATGGCGCCATGGCCGATGTCCTTGGTGGCAGCTTCCGCACCCGCTGCGTTCACATCACTGACGATGACTTTGGCGCCATCGGCCGCGAGACGCGTTGCGATGGCCTTGCCGATGCCTTGTGCCGCGCCCGTGACGATCGCCGTCCTGCCGTCCAGCCGTTTGCTCATGTCTGATTCTCCAATGGCGGTGTTGTGTTCAATGATCCGAATCGATGACGGCGGTTGCGGCGGCGATGGCCTTGCCGACGTCTGCCGTGTGGCCCAGCGCATTCAGCGCGCCGCCAAGTGCGGCCAGCGCCGCAATGGCATAGATGGGCTGCGCC
>NZ_JBGSOZ010000110.1:0-26149 GCF_041738905.1 Aestuariivirga sp. | reverse complement strand
CGCGCCATCCGCCGGGGTAGCATCGGCTGGCGCGGCGCCCGAATCGGGCTCAGGCTCTTCGGCGGCGATGGCAGCAGCGGCGTTCCCGGCAATCTCCCGCCATTTGCGGACGTTGCGGTTGTGCTCGTTGAGCGTCGAGGCAAAGGCGTGGCCACCTGAACCATCGGCCACGAAATACAGATAGTCAGTGGACTGCGGATTGAGCACCGCCTCGATCGCGGCGCGGCCCGGATTGGCGATGGGCCCGGGCGGCAAGCCATTGATGCGATAGGTGTTGTAGGGCGTCTCGGTCTCGATGTCGTTGCGCGTGAGTGCCCGGTCGAGTTTGCCCTTGCCGCCCACGATTCCATAGATGATCGTCGGGTCGGACTGCAGCCGCATGTTCTTCTTCAGCCGGTTGATGAAGACCGAGGCGATCACCGGGCGCTCGGCGGCAACCCCGGTTTCCTTCTCCACGATCGAGGCGAGGATGACGGCCGCCTCCTTCGTTTCGACGACAGTGCTGGGCTGGCGTGTCTGCCACAGTTCCTCGAGCAGTTTCACCTGCGCTGCCTGCATGTCATCGACCAGCTTCTGGCGCGTCATGCCGCGCCGGAACACATAGGTATCGGGCATGATCGAGCCCTCGGGCGGAACCACGGCAGGCGGGCCTGCCAGAACCTCGTTGGCGTTGACCCGCGCCACCGCCATCTCGCTGGTGAAGCCTTCCGGAATCGACAGCTTGTAGGTGATGGACTTGCCGCTGGCGATCAGCGCCATCACGTCCTGCATCGAGGCGGCCTTTGGGAAGTCATATTCACCGGCCTTGAGCCTGCTGCGCGTGCCGGTGACAGACGCCATGAGAGAAAAGATGCGGGCATTGCTGATGATGCCGTTCTTCTCCAGCGCCTCGCCCACCTCGGCGACGCCACCCTGCTCCACCGTATAGATCGTCTTGTCCGCCAGGGGCCCAGGCGCTGTGTACTCGCTATGGACGTAGAAGGCCGCGCCGCCTGCCGCGACTGCACCGAACAGCAGGATGAGGAACGTCCAGACGAAGACCCGCGACACAGCGGACGGCCGCCGCTTCGATTGCCTCGGTTCCGGCACCTTCACGGATGGCTGCGGCTTACTCAACCTGATGCCCTCTGGGACGTTGTCACGCCGCGAAGCGGCGCATGATCAATGACGCGTTGGTGCCACCAAAACCAAATGAATTGGACAGAACTGTGTTGATCTCTTTTTTCTTGGCCGTATGCGCCACCAGGTCGATCTGGGTTTCGACCGAGGGATTGTCGAGATTGATGGTCGGCGGTGCGATGTTGTCGCGGATGGCGAGGATCGAGAAGATCGCCTCGACGGCGCCAGCGGCGCCCAACAGATGGCCCACCGAAGACTTGGTCGACGACATGGTGAGTTCCGCCGTGCGGTTGCCCATCAGCCGTTCCACGGCGCGAAGCTCGATCTCGTCGCCGAGCGGCGTCGAGGTGCCGTGTGCGTTCACATAGTCGATTTCGTGCGCCTGCAGGCCCGCGCGCTTCAATGCCGATTGCATGCAGCGGAAGGCGCCATCGCCATCCGGCGAGGGTGCTGTGACATGATAGGCATCGCCCGACATACCGTAGCCCACGACCTCTGCATAGATCTTGGCGCCGCGCGCCCTGGCGTGTTCCAGTTCCTCGAGCACGACGACGCCGGCGCCCTCGCCCATGACGAAACCGTCGCGGTCCTTGTCATAGGGGCGTGAGCCCTTCTCAGGCGTGTCGTTGAACCTGGTCGACAGCGCCTTGCAGGCGATGAAGCCCGCGATTCCCAGCCGGCAGATGGCCGATTCGGCGCCGCCCGCGATCATCACGTCGGCATCGTCGAGCGCGATCAATCGCGCCGCATCGCCGATGGCGTGGGACCCGGTTGAACAGGCCGTGACCACCGAGTGGTTCGGGCCCTTGCAGCCGAATTCGATCGAGATGAGGCCCGAGGCAAGATTGATGAGGGAGCCTGGAATGAAGAACGGGCTGATGCGGCGCGGTCCCTTCTCATGCATCAGCATGGTGGTGTCCGCGATGTTGCTCAGGCCGCCGATGCCGGAGCCGACAAGCACGCCGGCCTTGTACTTCTCGTCCTCGGTCTTGAGTTCGATGCCGGAGTCCTTCATCGCCTGCTTGGCGGCCGCCATGGCAAAGATGATGAAGTCGTCGTAGCGGCGAAGATCCTTGTGGTCCATCCAAGCTTCCGGATTGAACGTTCCGTTCGATCCGTCGCCGCGCTTCACTTCGCAGGCGATCTTGCAGGAGAGGTCGGACGCGTCGAATCGGCTGATGGTGCCCGCGCCCGATTGTCCCGCCAGAATACGGCTCCAGGACTCTTCAACGCCCGTTGCAAGGGGAGAGACCATACCCAGTCCGGTGACGACAACACGGCGCATGCAAAGCCCTTTCTACACGAAAACGCGGCGGCAGGATGTTGCTTCTCCTGCCTCCGCGCAACTGATTTGATGGATCGTCCCCAAGGGCCGATCGAACGCAGCCCTCAGGCGGCGCTCTTCTCGATGAACTTGACAGCGTCGCCGACGGTCTGGATCGTTTCGGCCGCATCGTCGGGAATCTCGATACCGAATTCCTCTTCGAAGGCCATGACCAGCTCGACCGTGTCGAGGCTGTCCGCGCCGAGATCGTCGATGAAGCTCGCTTCCGGCTTGACCTTGTCAGCGTCGACGCCGAGATGCTCGACGACGATCTTCTTCACCCGCTCAGCCACATCACTCATTGTCTTATCGTCCTTGGTTGTTTTCAATTCTTTCGGCAGGACAGCAGGACCCCCGCGGCCCCCCACACGCCGGGGGCTTCCCTAGCACAATTCCCGCCGCCGTCAAAAGGGGCATTGGGAGGGCTTGTTATCGCGAGGGAAATTTATCACACGGCCACAGCCCGCCTTTGCCAAGACTCCCCGCGATGATCGATCAGATCATCGCCATGCCACCATTCACGTGAAGCGTCTGGCCGGTGACGTAGCCTGCTTCCTCGGACGCCAGATAGAGCACGGCGGCGGCGATGTCGTCCGGGCTGCCGAGCTTGCCGGCTGGCACGCGAGCGAGAATGCCTTCTTTCTGCTTGTCGTTCAGCACGTCTGTCATCGGCGTTGCGATGAAGCCCGGCGCCACCGCATTGACGGTCACGTTGCGGGAGGCGAGTTCCTGCGCCAGCGACTTGGTAAGCCCGATGATGCCGGCCTTCGACGCCACATAGTTGACCTGCCCCGGATTGCCGGTGACGCCCACGACGGACGTGATGTTGACGATGCGGCCCCAGCGCTTCTTCATCATCCCGCGCATGGCGGCGCGGCAGAGGCGGAAGCCCGCCGTGAGATTGACATCGATGACTGCGTTCCAGTCGTCGTCCTTCATGCGCATCGCAAGGCCATCCTTGGTGATGCCGGCATTGTTGACGAGAATATCGAGCGAACCCATTGCCGCTTCGGCTGCGGGAACCAGCTTTTCGACGTCCGCAGCATCGGAGAGATTGCAGGCGATGACGTGGACGCGCTCGCCGCCGAGCGATGCCTTCAACTCTTCGAGCACGGCGGCGCGCGTACCCGAAATGGCGACGGTGGCACCCGCCATGTGCAGCGCCTTGGCAATGGCAGCGCCAATGCCGCCCGTGGCGCCGGTCACGAGGGCCGTCTTGCCGTTAAGATCGAACATGTTGCTTATCCTTGCTTGATGAGGGCCACGGCGGCGGTGATGTCCTCGGGCGTGCCGACGTGATGGGCATCGCCGTTCGGTGCATTCTTGCGGGACAATCCCATGAGCACGCGGCCCGAGCCGATCTCGTAGAAATGACTGACGCCATGGTCTGCCATATAGCCCACGCATTCGCGCCAGCGCACCGTTCCGGTGACCTGTGCGACGAGGCTGTCGCGGATGGCCGACGGATCGCTCAAGGGCGCAGCGCCGACATTTGCGACAACAGGAACCACGGGCGCCTTCATGGCGACCTGTGCAAGTGCCTCCGCCATGACATCGGCGGCGGGCTTCATCAGCGCGCAATGGAACGGAGCCGATACCGTGAGCATGATGGCGCGTTTCGCACCCTTTGCCTTGGCAATCACCATCGCGCGCTCGACCGCCGCCTTGTGGCCCGAGATGACCACCTGACCATCGCTGTTGTCATTGGCGGCCTGGCAGACGTCGCCTTCCGCTGCTTCCGCGGCAACGGCCGATGCGGTGGCAAAATCGAGCCCGAGAAGGGCGGCCATGGCGCCGGTGCCGAGAGGGGTGGCATTCTGCATCGCCGTGCCGCGAATGCGCAGCAACCGGGCCGCATCGGCAAGCGCGAAGGTTCCCGCCGCCGCAAGGGCCGAGTATTCGCCCAGAGAATGGCCTGCCACGAATTTCGCGGTGTTGGCGACCGTGATGCCGTGCTCGGCCTCCAGCACGCGGATCACCGCCATGGAGACAGCCAACAGCGCTGGCTGGCAATTCTCCGTGAGCGTCAGTTCGGCTTCCGGCCCGGTCCACATGAGGTCCGACAGGTTCTGGCCGAGCGCCGCATCCACCTCGTCGAACACGGCGCGGGCAGAAGCGAAGTTCTCCGCCAGCGCCTTCCCCATGCCAACCGCCTGGCTCCCCTGGCCCGGAAACATGAAAGCAATTGCCATTCGATCCCCATTCTCTCGCATATCATCCCTGGTCTTGTCGCCGGGACGCATTGGCCGCATGGTCGGTCACCTGAGCTTGCGGATCAATGGGTCACCGGAATAAATCCGGTGATGACGTTTGTTTGTTTCGGGGGCGCACGAAACATAAGGGCAGGGGCAAGTCAATGAAGATCACCGCCGACGACCTCGAATCCGCACAGCGGATCGTCTATGCCGCGATGCCGCCCACGCCTCAATATGCCTGGCCGTTGCTGGCCGAAGCCGTGGGCGCGGAGGTCTGGGTAAAGCACGAGAACCACACGCCGACTGGCGCCTTCAAGGTGAGGGGCGGTATTGTTCACCTCAAGCGCCGCCATGACCAAGGTCTCACACGGGGAGTCATCTCGGCGACGCGCGGCAATCATGGCCAGTCGATTCCCTTTGGCGCGAGGCGCGTCGGCATCCCTGTCACCATCGTCTGCCCCGTTGGCAATTCAGTGGAGAAGAACGCGGCCATGCGGGCGCTGGGCGTGGACCTGATTGAGGTGGGTCACGATTTCGACGCGGCGCGTGAGGCGGCTATGGAAATGGCACGGGAGCGCAACCTCGATTTCATTCCATCGTTCGCGCCCGATCTGGTGGTGGGCGTTTCGACTTACGCACATGAATTGTTCCGTGCGGCGGGAGACCTGGACACGGTCTACGTGCCGGTGGGCATGGGTTCCGGCATCTGCGGCGTGATCACCGCGCGCGACATGCTGGGGCTGAAGACCAAGGTGGTCGGCGTGGTGGCGGAAGGCGCCAACGCCATCGCGCTGTCCTTTGCTGCCGGAAACCCGGTCTCGACCAATCAGGCGATCACCTTTGCCGATGGCATGGCAGTTCGCGTCGTCAACCCCGAAGCCTTCGACATGATCCGTCACGGCGCGGATCGCATCGTGACGGTCAGCGATGATGAAATCGCCGATGCCATGCGCGCCTACTACCGCTGCTGCCACACGATAGCCGAGGGTGCCGGTGCCGCCCCGCTTGCGGCCCTGATGCAGGAACGCGACGCCATGAAGGGCAAGCGCGTGGGGGTCATCCTGTCCGGCGGCAATGTCGACATGCCGAAATTCGCCGAGGTGCTGGAAGGCCGCACGCCACAGCCCTGATCAGAGCGACGTCGACAGCCCGCCATCAACCGCCAGCACATGACCGTTCACATAGGCGGCGGCATCGGACGCGAGGAACACGGCGGCGCCGCCCAGTTCTTCCGGCCTGGCCCAGCGGCCCGCGGGGGTGCGGGATTCGACCCATGCCGTGAAGGCCTTGTCGTTGAGCAAGGCCGTATTGAGTTCAGTGGCGAAATAGCCCGGCGCCAGCGCATTGACCGTGATGCCCTGCCGGCCGAGTTCCGCTGCCATCGAACGCGTGAGACCATGGAGCCCGGCCTTGGCCGCCACATAGGCATGGATGGTGGGCCGGCCGAGTATGGCCGAGATCGAGCCAGTATTGATGATGCGGCCATACTTGTTGGGCAGCATCAGGCGCACGGCATCGCGCGCAAGGCGGAAGCAGGCACTGAGGTTCACCGCGATGACCCGGTCGAAATCCTCGTCCTCCCATTCGGTGATCGGGCGGCGATGCTGGATGCCGGCATTGTTCACGAGAATGTCCAGCTTGCCGTGACGCTTGACGATCTCGTCGAGTGCGCCGCGCGCGGCCTTGGCGTCGGTCACGTCGAAGGCCGTGGCCTCGGCGCCGATCTTCGCTGCTGCCTCGCCGAGTTCCGCCGCATTTCGCGCGTTGATGACGACCGTGGCGCCATTGTCCTTCAGCGCCTTTGCCATCGCGAAGCCAAGCCCGCGCGAGGCGCCGGTGACAAGCGCCACGCGGCCATCGAGTGAAAACATGCCGGACATTCCAATCTCCCTGATGCAGGAGAGGCGGAAGTTGCCTTCCGCCCCTTTTGAGTTTCCGAACTGCGCGCGAGGACTTACTTCGCGATGCAGGTGTCGGCGGTCTCGGGCGTGCAGACGTCGAGGCCGGTGTAGGTCGGGTCAGCCGGAGCGGCCTTGCCGTCCTTCATGTCGCGGAGCGCCATCATGGTCTTGAAGCCCATTTCGAACGGACGCTGGCCAACCTGTCCGAGTGACAGGCCTTCCTTCATCTGCTCGATCTGGATCGGCAGCGTGTCGGCCACGACGAGAGCCAGTTCCTTCTTGGCAATCTTGTCCTTGTACTTCTCGACCGCTGCGCGGTTGGCGTCCGGAATGAACTGCGGGAAACCGCCTGTGGGGATGAAGGCATCGACGTTCGGGTTCTTCGCCATGAAGTCCTCGAACTGCTGCACCGACTTGGGGAAATCGTCGTCGGTGTAGAGCGGGCAGCCCTCGGCTTCGGTCCAGCCGCCGTCACCCATCAGCTTGTCACCCGGCGAGGCAGCGGACTTCTTGCCCGAAAGCTCGTCGCGGATGCCCTGCATGCGCTCGTTGTGGTTGGCCGCCGCAGCGCCGCCCGACTGGATGCAGACCGTGCCGCCATTGGGCTTGATGGCCTTGGCGAGCTTGGCGAGATTGGTGCCGATCTCGTAATTGTGCGTGCCAATATAGGCGACGCGGAGATCCTTGTTCTCGGGCAGCAGGTCCGAGTCCCAGGTGAGAACCGGAATGCCGGCTTCCTTGGCGGCCTGCAGCGCCACGGCCATGGCGGCGGCGTTCGAGGGCGAAACGGCAATGCCGTCGACCTTCTTCGCCACGAGATCCTGTACGATCGTCACCTGCTCGTCACCGCCGCCGTGCTCGCCGGGTCCGATGTACATGCATTCGAATGCGCCGTTCGATTCGGCTTCGGCCTTCTTGCAGCCATCGCGGGCCTGATCGAAGAAGGGGTTGTTCATGTTCTTCGGCACCAGCGCGAATACATATTTTGCCTGCGCGCCGGATACCGCAACAGTCAGGGCACCAAGCGCCAGGACGGTCGTCATCAGCAGTTTCTTCATTGGGTCTTTCCTCCTCATTGACCTTCACTGAGTTGTTCGTCCGGCAGTGAAACCGGTCGCTTCTAGCGGTGCCTCTTCGGGAACATGCGCTCCACGGTGGCGGCAATCAGCGATTTGCCGCCGGACTGCATGCCAAGAAGAACCGCGAGAATGATGAAGGCGCCGACGAAAGCGCCCTGCCAGTTGGAATCGATGCCCGCCATCAGAAGGGCGTTGCGGATCACTTCCAGGAACGCCGAACCGATGATGGCGCCGAAGGCCGTTCCCGCACCGCCCATGAGGTTTGCGCCGCCAATGACTGTTGCCGCGATCACGCGCAGCTCATAGCCTTGCCCCATCGCGTTGATGGCCGAGCCGTTGTAGCCGAGCAGCAGCAGCGAAGCGATGGCGGCGGTCAAGCCTGAGAACACATAGGCGTTGAACTTGATCCAGTCGACCGGAACGCCGGTGAGGCGCGCCGCATTTTCATTGCCGCCGATCGCCATGAGATGGCGGCCCCACGGCTTGAAGTTGAAGTAATAGCCGACGATCAGCGCCATGATCACCATCACCCAGAAATGCGACGAGAACTGCGGGATCCAATCGGGAATGGAATCGCCCGGCACCTGATGCGGGAACTTGGCTTGCCCGATGGCCTTCACGATGGGCGCATCGGGGCCAAACTTGTAGAGCATCTGGTTGCCGGAGAAGACGACTGCAAGCGAGCGCGCGATCGACAGCATGCCGAGCGTCACCACGAAGGACGGCATGCCGACATAGGCGACGAAATAACCGTTCACAGCCCCGCACGCCACACCCGTGGCAAGTCCCATGAAGAAGGCAACGTACCACGGGTACTCCCAGGTGAGGAACAAGCCCGCGACGATGGCAACCAGGCCCATGATGGAGCCGACCGAGAGGTCGATGCCTCCGGTGATGATCACCACCGTCATGCCCAGCGCCATGATGCCGAAGGGCGCGAAGTTGCGGGTGACGTTCGCCACGTTGTCGACGGTGCCGAAGCTCGGCTCCAGGATTGACATGTAGATGACCAGCACGACCAGCGCGATCAGCACCCAGAACGGCTGGCTGGCGAGAACGCGCTGCCAGAGTGTCTGTTCCTTGATCCTGACGACGTCGCCGATGGCCGCGTGGCCGGTCTCGGCCTTGTTCGGAGGACTATGCTGCAAGGATCGCTCCCGTGATCAGACCGGTGATTTCTTCCGGTGAGGTTTTCACCGTGACCTTGTCGGCTACTTTCGTACCCCGGCGGAGCACGATGATGCGGTCGCATACGGCGAACACGTCGGGCATGCGGTGGCTGATGAGAATGACGGCGACGCCTTGCGCCTTGAGGCGGCGAATCAGTTCGAGCACTTCCGCCACCTGCCGCACCGAAATCGCGGCGGTGGGTTCGTCCATGATGACGAGTTGCGCGTTGGAGAGCCTCGTGCGCGCAATGGCGACGGCCTGCCGCTGCCCGCCCGACATCTTGCGGACCAGATCCTGCGGGCGGGTTTCCGACTTGAGTTCAGCAAAGAGTTCACCGGAGCGGTCGATCATCGCCTGCTTGTCGAGGACGCGGAAAGGCCAGGGCCCCTTGGTGATCTCGCGGCCGAGGAAAACGTTCTGTGCGGCGGTGAGATTGTCGGCGATGGCGAGGTCCTGATAGACGACCTCGATCCCCTTGGCGCGCGCCTCGATGGGCTTGTGGAAATGGCAGACCTCGCCATTGACCGCAACCTCGCCCTCGGTCGGCGGGAAATTGCCGGCGACAAGTTTCACCATGGTGGATTTGCCCGCTCCGTTGTCGCCCATGAGCCCGACGACTTCACCGGGCTCGATGGCGAAGCTCACGTCGTTCAGGGCGCGGATTGCGCCGAAGCTCTTGGAAACATTGCGGACTTCAAGCAACGCCACGAACGCTTCTCCCATTCAATCCCGCAGGCTCTTGTCGGCCCGTCGGAGATGCAACAGATTTTGTTGTCTCTATCTGCAAGCAACTCTAATTGCAGAATTGTCCTGAGTGCAACAGCAATCGTTCAAACCCTGCAAAATAGTAAGATTGAAGAGTAACCACGAGTCCGGCCGTGTGCAAGCACCCCCACGTGGCAGCGACCACCCAAACCTGACCTTGTGTGAGGTTGCATCGGCAGGTTGTCTCCGTTAACCATTGCTGAACATGGGCCGGATCACCCATGGTAAACCTGCAAGGCATGGCTTGCAGCCAACTGTCCATGGCCAAGGAAGGCGACATGCCCGCATATAGTCCTTCAATGACCGAACGCGTGGCACGCGCCATCGCGGCGGCGATGGGATCGGATGACTGGCGGCCCTACGTCGAGGCAGCCCGGGCGGCGGTGGTCGCCATGCGTGAGCCGACCCCCGACATGCTGGAGGCCGCTCTCCCCGACATGCCCGACTGGGGCTACCTGCCGGACGACTGGCGCGCCATGATCGACCATGTGGCCGGGGAGCGGGTATTCCCCGCCTCCCGCGGCTCCTGAAGCGGACCCTACTTCTTCACGCCGTTCACCGTCATCAGCACGTCGATCAGGCGCGGAATGAAGCGGTCGCCATAGCCCATGTTGTCCGCCATCACCGTGATCTGGTGCGCCGTTTCTGCCAGAAACGACGTGACGGGCAATTGCTCGGTCATGTTGGTGTAGTAGCGGAGGTCCTTGCGCGCATTCTTGATGGCGAACTGGGCTGCGCTGTCATCGTCCGACAGCGGCACGTTGATGAGCCGCCCGAACATCACCGAAGCGGCACCGCCCGCCATCACGATGTCCTTCATCGCCTGCATGTCGACGCCGGCCTTGGCCGCGACCGTGATCGCTTCCGCCGCCACCGCCGCGTGCGCGATCGACAGGAAATTGTTGATGAGCTTCAACTGATGCGCTGAACCCACGGCTCCTGCATGGACGATGGTATCGGCAAAACACTCCAGCACCGGACGGATTCGCGTCATCACCGATTCGGGTCCGCCTGTCATGAGCCCGAGCTTGCCAAGGGCCGCTTCCTTTGGCGTGCGTGTCATCGGCGTGTCGACGAAATGACCGCCCTTGGCTTCGACGTCCGCTGCGATCTTGACGGTCGAAAGAGGCTCCGCCGTAGAGCAATCGGCAATCACCAGTCCCTCACGCACAGCACCCAGCAGGCCATACTCGCCATATATGAGTTGTTCGATCTGTGGCGTACCGGTGACGCAGAGGATGACAAGATCAGAATTCTTGGCGATGGCCAGCGGGTTGTTGTGTTCCGTGGCACCTTTCGAGATGAGGTCATCAACAGGCGTCCTGTTGCGGTGCGCCATGACGCAGAGTTCATAGCCCTTCGCGAGGATGTTCTTGCCGATGCCGTGCCCCATGAGTCCGACGCCGATGAGGCCTACGCGCTTGATGGTCATGTTGGTTTTCCCATTCCTATGAAGTCTTTGAGCCTATCCTGCTCCAGAATGTGGAGCCTGTCTTCGGTCTTCTTGATGAACCCGAGCCGCTCGTAGAACCGCTCGGCACCCACATTCGTCTCGTCCACCTCGAGCTTGATGAACTCCGCGCCCCGTGCTGCAAAACGCCGCGCGCTCTCGCGCAGAAGTTCAAGGCCGATATTCTTTCCGCGCGCCTGCGGAAGCACGAAGAGATCAACGACATAAAGCCCCCGGGCGCCGCGCCAGGTGGAAAACGTCATCAGCCCGAGGCAGGAGCCAAGCAAGTGCCCATCCTCTTCCGCCACCACGACATCAACCAGATCGCCCGCCGCGTTGAGCCTGTCGCCCGTGAGTTTCGGAACGAAGCCGGTGCCGATGTGCTCGGCGAGACCGCGAACCATTCCGGCAACAGCCTCGGCATCGGTCGCCTGCATGCCGCGGACCGTCAGGCTCATGCGAGAAGGCCCTTAAGCAGCGAGGCAAGGTTGGAGCCCAGATGCGGCGAGGGATAACCGCCCTCCTGTACGACCAGCGATGGAAGACTTAGCCCCGCGATCTGCCTGCCGATCACCTCGAACTCCGGTGTCTGGATTGCGAAGCCCTTGAAGGGATCGTCGATGGCGATGTCGAGCCCGGCAGCAAGCACAAGCGTATCCGCGCCAAAATCGGCCACACGCTTCAGCGCTGTGTCCAGCGCGATCTGGTAGGGCTTCACGGTCGTGCCACGCTCGAGCGGCAGATTGAGATTATACCCCTCGCCCGCGCCCCGGCCACGCTCTTCAGAGTAGCCCCAGAAGAAGGGATAGAAACGCTTGGGATGCGCATGGATGGAAACGGTCAGCACATCGGCGCGGTCATAGAAGATCGCCTCCGTGCCATTGCCATGATGGACGTCGATGTCGAGAATGGCCGTGCGCTTGCCGGCGCGCGTCAGGATTTCTGCGGCAAGTGCGGCATTGTTGAAGTAGCAGAAGCCTGCCGCCATGTCGGAGGCGGCGTGATGTCCCGGCGGACGGCACAGCGCATAGACCAGGCTTTCGCCGTGCAGAACGAGCCCTGCGCCGTGTGCGGCGGTTGCTGCACTCGCGCGCGCCGATTCCCATGTCATTGCGGTAACGGGACAAGAGCCGTCGCCCAGATGATAGCCGCACTGGCCAACCACGCTGTCCGGGTAGCCGGCCGGCGGAAGAGTGGCGCGGCCCAAGGCAAAGACGTTGGCCGAAGGGCTTTCCGCCACATCCGGTATGCGCCGCCAGCGCTCCCACAGTGTCGACAGGAACTGGATGTAGCGGCGGTCGTGGACAAGCGCGATGGTGTCGCCGAAGATTCCCGGCGGTGCCACGACCGGTCCGCCGATCCGGCGCACACCTTCGAGCAGCATGTCGATGCGCTCCGGAACTTCCGGAATGGGCTGCGGCTTTCCCGAAACGATGAATTCGCGGGGCGCATGGGAGCGTTGCATGTCGTCGAAGACGGTGATCACCGGTTTGCCGTGCCTCTGAATTGGGTGTTAATAGCTTGGGCGACCATCAAATCCAACTCTGGCAATTCCAATTCAAGGCGATTCATCACATGTCTTCTGCTGCAGGCCTTCCCAAGCATATTCACTCGACCGGCGATCTTCCGAAAGTGGCCTGGGCGAAGGGCAGCTATGTGTATGACAGCGAGGGCCGGCAATACATCGACGGATCGGGCGGACCGGCGGTCTATTGCATCGGCCACTCGAACGAGGAAGTGAATGATGCAATCAAGCGCCAGCTTGATCTGATCGCACATGGTTACCGCTACAACTTCTCTTCCGATGCCCTGGAGGAACTGACGGACATCGTGAGGAAGCGCTGCGGCGGCACCCTGAACCACATGGTCTATGTGACAGGTGGCTCCGAGGCCGTTGAATCCTGTCTCAAGCTCGCATTGCAGTATCAGACAGCCGTCGGCCAGATGAGCCGCAGGCGCTTCATCGCGCGCGAGCGTTCGTGGCATGGCAACACGCTCGGCGCGTTGTCTGTCTCGGGATTCCTCGAAAGGAAGCGCGCGTTCGAAGGCTCGTTGCTCGACGTTTCCCGGCTCTCTCCCGCCAATGCCTATCGCCCCATCGCGGGTTCAACGCCTGAAACCGTGGGCGAAGCCTGCGCGAAGGAACTCGAGGACGAGATCCTGCGCATGGGGCCTGAAAAGATCTGCGCCTTCATCTTCGAGCCCGTGGTGGGTGCGGCAGGCGGCTGCGTGCCGGCACCCAAGGGCTATGCGAAACGCGTGCGCGAGATCTGCGACAAGTACGGCGTCATCATGATCTCGGACGAAGTGATGTGCGGCGCCGGGCGCTCCGGCACGTGGCGCGCGCTGGAGCAGGATGGCGTCGAACCCGACATCATGTCGGTGGCGAAGGGCCTTGCCGCCGGCTACCTGCCGCTGGGGGCCGCGATCTACACCGACAAGGTGGCAGACGCGATTCACGGCAAGCACGGCGCCCCGATGACGGGTCACACCTTCACCGGGCACACCGCCTGCTGCGCGGCGGGCGTTGCCGTGCAGAAGATCGTGGAGCGCGAGAAGCTGGTCGAGCGCGTCCACGCCATGGAAGGCACGCTTCGCAACATGCTCACCGAAGCCACCAAGGACATCGAGGCGGTGGGCGACATTCGCGGCCGCGGTTTCTTCCAGGCCATCGAGCTGGTCGCCGACCGCAAGACGAAGAAGCCCTTCGACACTGAGAAGAAACTCTTCATGAAGATCCGCGCCCAGGCCTTCGAGAACGGCCTGATCTGCTATCCCGTGGGCGGCAATGTCGACGGCGTCAACGGCGACGTCGTCATCATGGCGCCACCCTATAACGTGACAGACGCCGAACTGACCGAGATCGTCGACAAGACCGCGACCTCGATTCGCCAGGTGCTCAAGGCCGAAGGTCTGGCTTGAGTATTCAGTACCAGTCGCCCCGCTCCGCATCCTTGTGCATGAGGGCGGGGGACCGGTGCATGAAGGCATCCGAGTGGACGATGGTCATGCCGTTTGCGAGGAGCACGGCGGCATACATCGGCGGCTCGTCGGAATAGACCGTTTCCACAGAACCGCTGACCAGCGGCAGCTGATGGCTCAATCCGGGTAGAGCGGAGAAAGCAATGCCGCGCCACTGCCCGCTGATCGTCCGGTGCGCGTGACCAAAGAAGATGTGCCGGATGTTGTGGCCTTCGAGCAGGCCCGCGAAATTCTCCGCATCGTCGAGCTTGATCAGGTCCATCAGGTCGTGCCCGATGTCGAATGGTGGATGGTGCATGAAGAGATAAACCGGTGTGCCTGCGGCCTTCTCGAGTTCCGACATGAGCCAGGCACTGCGCGGTGCGTCATAGAGGCCCGCAGATGACGGCGGGCCTTTCAGCGTATCGAGAAACAGGAAGGTGCTGCCATCGCGCGCGATCGCCTTCTGCACATGCCCTGACGCGCTGGCGTCGCCAAAGACATGGAGATAGGCCGTGCGATCGTCGTGGTTGCCGAGCATCAGGTGGGTCTCGATGGGGAAACGTTCGAGCCGCTTCTTCAGCGCGGCATAGGCGTCTGGTTCGCCTCTTTCAGTGAGGTCTCCGGTGATGGCGCAGAAGGCCGCATCCGCGTGATGGGTTGCGATGTCCGCGAGGCAGGCATCAAGGCGTGCAAGCGGATCGAAACCCCACAGCCTTTGCCCCGGCAGCACGAGATGAATATCGGTGATGTGAATGAACTTCATGTTGCCTGTGCCGTGTCCTGCCTAAGCCGTGAGCCGCAGCGCAGCAAGGCGAACCCTCCCGGCAGATTGACGATGACGGCGGTGCCTGGGTTCAACTCGTCTCTCACTGCGGCCAGGGCAGCGACCACGTCTTCACGTTGGTGAAGAACTTCATGGCCTCCATGACGCCTTCCTTCACACCATTGCCTGAATCCTTGATGCCGCCAAACGGCGACATCTCGATGCGATAACCCGGCACTTCCCAGATGTTCACGGTGCCGACGTTCAGGTCTTCCACGAACCGTGTGATGCGCGACAGGTTGTTGGTGCATACACCTGAAGACAGGCCAAAGGGCGTCGAGTTGGAAATCCGGATCACCTCGGCGTCATCGTTCGGCACGCGCACGATGGGAACGATGGGACCGAAGGTCTCCTCGAAGACGAGATCCGACTGGTGCGGCACGAAATCGACCGTGATGGGCGGCAGCACCGCACCCTTGCGGCCCGGATCATAGAGCACCTTTGCGCCCTGCTCGACCGCCTTGTAGACGCGGGCTTCGAAAATCCGTGCCGCTTCCTCATGCACCACTGTCCCAAGGTCGGTGTCCGGGTTCATCGGGTCACCGAACTTGATCGCCTTGGCCTTCGCCAGCACCTTTTCGACGAAGCGGTCCGCGACCCGCTCCTGCACCAGAATGCGCTTCACCGCGGTGCAGCGCTGGCCGGAATTGCGGGTGGCGCCTGCAGCTGCGAGTTCGGCCGCCTTGTCGAGGTCGCTGTCTGAGAGATCGTCGAGGATGATGAGCGGATCGTTGCCGCCGAGTTCAAGCGCCGCGCGCTTGTAGCCGGCCTTCGCCGCGATGATCTTGCCCACGCGCACGCCACCAGTGAAGGTGACGATGTCGATGTTGGCGTTGGTCACCATCTCGTCGCCGATCTCGTCCGGCCAGCCGGTGACGACCTGGAACATCTCGGGCGGCAAGCCCGCCTCATAGAGAATGTCGGCAAGCGCGATGGCGGTCAGCGGCGTCAACTCGGTTGGCTTGCAGACGACGCAATTGTTGGTGGCGATTGCGGGCGCCACCTTGTGCGACACCATGTTGAGCGGATGGTTGAACGGCGTGATCGCCGAGATGACACCGACGGGCTCGCGCTTCGTGAAGATCTTGCGCGGCTTGCCTTGGGGCGTCAGATCGCATGAGAAGATCTGGCCATCATCCAGGATGCACAGCTGACCAGCGAGCGAATAAACGTCATAGGCGCGGCCCACTTCGTAAAGTGAGTCCTTCTTCGACAACCCGAGTTCCAGCGTGATGAGGTCCGAGAGCTCGTCCTTCCGTGAACGGATGAGTTCCGCCGTGCGGAACAGGATCTGCTGGCGTTCATAGCGCGTCAGCTTCGGCTTGTAGTTGCGCGCGATGGCGAAAGCCTGTGCGGCATGTTCAGCGCGGCCCGCTGGAACCGTGCCGATGATTTCGTTGGTGTAGGGGTAATGCACCGGCACGACGCCTTCGGCATCGACTTTTCTGCCGCCGATCCGCATGGATTCGCGGATGATGGGGCGGGCGCCAACGGGAGCGTTCATCTCAGTTCTCCACGATATGGTTACAGCCCAATGCGAACGCATCGAAATTGCGCAGTTGGTCCGGCAGGTTCTTGAACTTGCGATTGGCGATCACCGGGATTTCCTGCTCGGTGAGCCCGCCATGCGAGCGCAGCGGTTCGTTCAACCCGGAAAGATCATGCTTGTCGCACGATGTGCCGATGACCTTCGAGCCTTTTGGCCCGCCCGAGACGACGATGATGTCGCCCATGCGGTCCTCCGGCAACTCGAAGCGCGCGCAACCGTCCTTGCGGTCGAGCACAACATCGATGCCATCCTGGCTTGCGATCACCGCCATCACCTCAGCCACGGAAGGCCCATAGGCATAGACCGTAGCAAAGCTTCCGAGTGCGCCGTGATGAACCACATAGGGATCGGTGATGGGCAGGATCACCTTGGTCTTGCCAGCGCCGAACGCCGCATCGAGCACGTCCTGCAGGTAGACGACATCGGGTTCGCCATTGCTGAGATGTTTGTCCTTCATGCCATGGTCGGCGACGATGACGACGATGGCGCCGCCCGCATCGAGCTGGCCCAGATATGTATCCATCATCGCATAAAAAGTCTGCGCGCCCACCGAGCGCGGGGCATATTTGTGCTGCACGTAATCCGTCGTTGAAAGATACATGAGATCGGGCTTCATGCTGTGAAGCAGCTTGACCCCCGCCGCGAAGACGAATTCCGAAAGCTCCGCCGAATAGACATCCGGCACGTCCATGCCGACCATGGCGCAGACATTCTCAATGCCGTTCTCAGCAAGGTTCACCTTGTCGGCCTTCTCGGAGGAGAAGGCGACCGCGGTACCATCGAAGACGAGGCCCTTGCCGAGAAGCAGGCGCAGCTTGTCCTTCGCCGTCACCATCGCGATTTTTGCGCCGGCCTTCTGGAAGGCCTCGAAGATGGTGGGCGCGCGGAGCCACTTCGGGTCGTTCATCATCGTTTCCTTGCCGGTGGCGGGATCGATGAGATAGTTGCCGCAGATGCCGTGAACAGCGGGCGGTTGTCCGGTGACGATGGAAAGATTGTTCGGATTGGTAAAGCTCGGGATGACCGAGTGCCCACGGCGGTTCTCGCCCTTGGCGATCATCTTCCGCAGGTTGGGCATCAGCCCGGCCTTCATCGCCACTTCCATGTAGTCGGGCTCGCTGCCGTCGCAGCAGATGACGACGAGCGGAGCTGATGGCCAGTTGTAAGTGCGTCCGTTGACGGAAACAGTCTTCATCATCCAGCCTCGAGCGGCGAAAGATCGGTGACGTTCATTTCGGCCAGCACTTCCGTCACGGCCGTCAGCACACCCTGCATGACCTTCTCGTCGACCTTGCCGATCGTGCCAATGCGGAAGCTGGGCCGCTTCGTGAGCTTGCCCGGATAGATGGCGAAACCGCGAATGCGGAGCGCCTCATAGAAGCGTTCGAAGTTGAAGTTGGGGTCGCGCGGCGTGAGGAAGGTCTGGATGATGGGGCCTGCCTCGTTGTCCGACAGCAGCGTCGAGAAGCCCATGTCGCGCATGCCCTTGATGAGGATTTGCGCGTTGCGGGCATAGCGCTTGCCGCGTGCCGCCACACCGCCCTCCGCTGCGTGTTCCTTCATCGCCTCGTGGAAGGCGGCAAGCGCGTGAGTTGGCGGCGTGAAGCGGAACTGGCCGTTGGCTTCCAGTCCTTTCCATTGCTCGTAGAGATCGAGCACCACCGAGTGGCTGCGGCCCCTCGACATGTCCAGCATGTCGCGCTTCACCAGCACATAGGAAAATCCGGGAACGCCCTCGATGCACTTGTTGGAGGACGACACCATCACGTCGATGCCGTCGTTCATGTCGAGGGCGAGTGCGCCGAATGATGACATGGCATCGACCATGAAGACCTTGCGGCGCGCCTTCACCTGGCGTGCGATGTCGGAGATGGGGTTGACGATGCCGGACGTCGTCTCGCAGTGAATGACCCAGACATGGGTGATGGCGGGATCGGCATCGAGAGCCGCCGCGATTTCCTCGGCACTTGGCGCCGCGCTGTCGCCCTTGTCGATCTTGACGATCGGCCTGCCGATCTTCTCGAGGATTTTCGCCGCGCGGTCGCCATAGGCGCCATTGGCGACAACCAGCGTCTTCACCTCTCCCATGGGGCAGAAGGCGCCAAGTGCCGCCTCGATGGCGAAAGTGCCCGAGCCCTGCATGATGACGCATTCATAGCTCTCGTCGCATCCTGCAAGATTGAGAAGCCCGTTGCGGACGTCGGCGACGAGCTGGCGGAACTCCACATCGCGCGAGCCCCAGTCGGCCAGCATCGCGGCCTTCACCGTGCGGGACGTGGTGAGCGGGCCCGGCGTGAGCAGGTAGGGCATGTCTTCCTGTCCGGGCGGGCCGTTGAAGCGGCGGGTGGTCGTATCCATGAGAGGCTCCTGAAGTCTGGCCGGAAAATGGGCGCTTGACCCCTATCAGTCAAATCGTATGTTCTTATGGAACATATAAGTCTGACAGATATGCGACACGCCCAGATCAAGGCATTCCACGCCGTTGCCGTACACGGCGGTTTCTCCCGCGCGGCGGAGGCGATGAACCTCACCCAGCCCGCCATCTCCGACCATGTGCGGAAGCTGGAGGAGACCTATGGCGTGCAGCTCTTCAATCGTGGACCACAGGGCGTGGCGCTCACCGACATGGGCCGCAAGCTCTTCGCCATCGCGGAGCGCCAGTTCGAGGCGGAGACGCAGGCGCTGGAACTGCTGCAGCGCGGAAAGACCCTGGAAGAAGGCCAGATCACCATCGGGGCCGATGCCGCCGTCCACATCCTGCCTGAACTCGCCCGCTTCCGGTTGAAGCACCCGAAGCTGGCGGTGCGGCTTGTCACCGGAAATTCGGCGCAGCTTCTCAAGCGGCTGGAGGACTTTTCCATCGACATCGCGGTCACGGCGGAGCGGCCCGCGGGCACGGCGTTCCAGACGCGCAAGCTCAGGAGCGACCGTCTCGTCGCCGTCGTGCAGCGCTCCTCGCGATTGTCGAAGCTGAAGCAGATCGAGTTCGCGCAGCTGGTGAAGCTGCCGCTGATCCTCCGCGAGGAAGGCTCGATGACACGCACGCTGCTTTTGCAGGAAGCGGCGAGGCGCAGCCTCACCCTTGCCGACACGATCGAGATCGAGAGCCGCGAGGCCGCGCGCGAAGCCGCCGCACAAGGGCTGGGGCTCGCCATCATGTCGGCGGGAGAAATCGTACCCGACGGACGCCTTGCCGTGCTGCCCATTCCCGACTGGGAGACGGAAATGGAAGAGTGGATGATCTGCCTCAGCGCGCGGAGCAGCCTCCATGTCATCGGCTCCTTCTTCACGCTGGGCGAAGACACGGCTAAGCTCACGTCATGACATTCAAGGCCGCCTGCATCCAGACCACCGCCACGCCGGACGTTCATCACGACTTGCGCGTCCTGTCCGCCCTCATCCGCGACGCCGCCGCCGCGGACGCCAGCTTCGTTGCAACGCCCGAATACTGCGCCGGGCTCGATGCGCGGGACGGCAAGCTCTATCCTGTGGCGCACGAAGAAACGGACCATCCCGTGCTTCCCGCCATGGAGGCGCTCGCACGCGATCTGAACATCTGGCTGCTGATCGGCTCCATCGGCGTGAAGGCGCCCGATGGCCGCACCTTCAACCGCAGCTTCATGGTCGATCCGAAAGGCAGCATCGCAGCGCGCTATGACAAGATTCACCTCTTCGACGTGAACCTCGGCGAGGGGCATGTCTATCACGAATCAGCCACCATCGCGCCCGGAACACGGGGCGTGGTCGCGCCCTGCATCGAAGGCGCGATCGGGCTTTCGATCTGCTACGACATCCGCTTTCCGCATCTCTACCGTGCCTATGGCCAGGCGGGCGCCGGGATGCTGGCGATCCCCGCCGCCTTCACAAAAGTGACGGGCGAGGCGCATTGGCACGTGCTGCAACGCGCACGCGCCATCGAGAACGGCGCCTATGTGATTTCACCCGGCCAATGCGGAACGCTGGCCGGCGGTGCGCAATGCTACGGCCATTCGCTCATCGTCGATCCGTGGGGCCGGGTTCTGGCCGATGGCGGGGACGCACCGGGCTTCATCATCGCCGAGATTGATCTGGCCCAGGTAGCGGAGACGCGGAAGCGGATTCCCTCTTTGCAACACGATCGCGATTTCACGCCGCCCTGCTGATAATATCTCCGGTCACCGCCGCGCTTGCGGGTGGCGAACAGACAGCCGATAATCGCCCCTCAACGCGAAGGAGCAAACGGCATGTTCGGCTACGGTCTTCTGGGCCTCATCATTCTCATCGGCGGCTATCTGGTCTGGGCCTACAATGCGCTGGTCAGCAACAAGAACTTCGTGGCCGAGGGCTGGAGCGGCATCGACGTGCAGCTCAGGCGGCGCGCCGACCTGATCCCCAATCTGATCGAGACGGTGAAGGGCTATGCCAGCCACGAGGACAAGCTGTTCCGCGACATCGCAGAGCTTCGCGCCAAGTCGATCTCCGGCGGCACCGTGGGCGAGCAGTCCGCGGTGGGGCAAGCCATGAGCGCGGCGCTGGGCAAGCTCTTCGCGGTGGCCGAGGCCTATCCGGAACTGAAGGCCGACGCCAATTTCCGCGACCTGCAGGACAAGCTCTCCGGCATCGAGGATGAGATCCAGATGTCGCGGCGCTACTACAATGGCGCGGTCAGGAACCTCAACACCATGATCGAGAGCTTCCCGACGAACCTCATTGCCACGCAGTTCAAGTTCGGGAAGGCCGAGTTCTTCGAGATCGGCGATGCCGCCGCGCGTGAAGTGCCCAAGGTCGACTTCAAGAACTGACGCCATGCGCTTCCTCGCCTTCGTCTTCGGCCTCGTCTTCGCGCTGGCCACGCCCGTTCTCGCCGATGAGCGCATCACCGGTTTCCTCAGCGACGTGACGGTCAATGCCGATGCCTCGCTCACCGTTCGCGAGACGATCAGCGTGATCGCTGAAGGACGCGACATCCGGCGCGGCATTTTCCGCGACATTCCCACGATCTACAAGGACAGGCTGGGTCAGCGCGTGGTGGTGGGACTCGACGTGGTCGACGTGAAACGCGACGGCCGGTCCGAGCCCTATGCCATAGAAGCGATCACCAACGGCAAGCGCATCCGCATCGGTGACAAGGACGTGCTGCTGGATGATGGCCAGCACGTCTACCAGGTCACATACCGCACCACGCGCCAGATCGGCTTCTTCGACGACTACGACGAACTCTACTGGAACGTGACGGGCAACGGATGGGACTTCGCCATCGACGAGGCCCGCATCACCATCCGCCTGCCGCCCGGCGCCAATATCCGGCAACACGCCGAATACACAGGCTATCAGGGCGAAGGCGGCAAGGACTCGCGCGTGCTCAATGATTCAGACGGTGTCTATTCCGCCGAGACCACGCGCCGCCTGCTTCCCAAGGAGGGCTTCACCGTGGCGGTGGCCTGGCAGAAGGGCATCGTGGCGCCGCCGACGGATTCAGAGAAGTGGAGCTGGTGGCTTTCCGACAATGCCGGGCTCTTTGCGCTGGCCTTCAGCCTGCTGGCATCGGCCGCCTATTTTCTCTATGCGTGGGACAAGGTCGGGCGCGATCCGCCCAAGGGCACGATCATCCCGCTGTTCAAGCCGCCGCAGGACCTGGGGCCCGCGAGTGTCCGCTACATCACGCAATACGGAATGGATGACCGCACCTTCGCCGCGGCCATGGTGGGGCTTGCGGTCAAGGGCCGTCTCAATATCCACGACGACGACAAGAGCTTCACCGTGACGAAACTCTCTGCCCCCGCCTCGGCGGAAGCGCTCACAGCCCCGGAGTCGGCACTGTATCAGGCGCTGTCCTCGGGTAGCACTGAACTGAAGCAGGCCAACCGCGTGAAGGTGCAAGCCGCGAAGTCGGCCCTGCAGAACGCGCTCGACGCGGCCTATGACGGCACGATCTTCCAGCGCAACCTGATGTGGTTCACGATCGGGCTCGGCATTTCGGCGGCCTGTCTCATCCTCGCGGCGCTGTTCATGCCGGCTGACGAAGGGTTTCTTGGCCTCCTCGCTGTGGGATGGACCACGGTCTGGTGGGGCTTCATCATTGCCATCGCTTGGGCATCCCTGAAGGGCCTCATGCGGGAACGCGGCGTGATGAAGAAGATCGCCTCGCTGTTCGGGCTCCTTTTCCTCATCCCCTTCATGGGAGGCGGCCTCGCCGGACCGGTGATGGTGATGGCCGGCGGCGGTTCGGCAGGCCTCTACATGCTGATCGGGACCGCCGTCCTGCTCGGCATCATGAATGTCGTGTTCTTCTACCTGCTCCGCGCGCCGACCGAACCCGGCCGCAAGCTGATGGACCAGATCGAGGGATTCCGCATGTATCTCTCGACCGCCGAGGAGAACCGCCTCAACGTGCTGCACCCGCCGGAGAAGACGCCGGAACTGTTCGAGCGCTACCTGCCCTATGCGCTGGCGCTCAACTGCGAGAACGAATGGAACGCCAAGTTCGCCGCCGTGCTGGCAGCGGCTGCTGCAGCCGGTGCCTCGGCCCCACTGTGGTATTCGGGGACGCACTGGGATTCGGGCCGCACTGGTGGCTTCACCGACAGCCTCGGCAGTGGCCTGTCATCGAGCGTGGCATCGGCTTCGACAGCGCCGGGCAGAAGCTCGGGTTCGGGCGGCGGCGGTTCGTCTGGCGGCGGTGGCGGCGGTGGAGGCGGTGGAGGCTGGTAGGGTTCAGCCTTCCAGTTCCTCGCGCTTCATCTCGAGGTCAAGCCACTGCTCTTCCGACTTTGACAGTTCTTCGCGCGCAGCAGCGATGCGAGAGATCGCGGCCTCGAAGCCCTTGGGATCGCGCGAGAACAGGGTCGCGTCGGCGAGCTTTTCCTCAAGCTTCGCAATCTCGGCGTGGAGCTTGTCCATCTGCTTCGGCAAGGTCTCCAGCGCGTGCTTGTCCTTGAAGGAAAGTTTGCGCTTTGCTGAAGGAACGGGTGTCGAGGCCGCAGTTGAAGAAGGCGCCTTCTCTGTCTCGATCTTCACCTTGCGGGCTTCAACCCCGCTGCCGCGCTGGGCCACCATGTCGGAATAGCCGCCGGCATATTCCATCCACTTGCCGTCGCCTTCGGCCATCAGGACCGAGGTCGCGACGCGGTCGAGGAAGTCACGGTCATGGCTCACCAGCAGGATGGTGCCCTGATAGTCGGCCAGCATCTCCTGCAGCATGTCGAGAGTTTCGAGATCGAGGTCGTTGGTGGGCTCGTCGAGCACCAGCAGGTTCGAGGGCTTGGCGAGTTCGCGCGCCAGGATGAGGCGGCCGCGCTCGCCGCCCGAGAGGACCGAGACGGGTGTCCGCGCCTTTTCTGGTGGAAACAGGAAGTCCTTCATGTAGCTGACGACATGCTTCGTCTCGCCATTGACGGTCACGCTCGACCCACGCCCGTCGGTGATGACCTCCGCAAGCGTCGACGATGGATCGAGGCTCTGGCGGCTCTGGTCCAGTGTCACGGTCTGCAGATTGGTGCCGAGGCGGATACTGCCTGAATCGGGTTCGAGCTGCCCCGTGAGAAGCTTGATGAGCGTCGTCTTGCCAGCTCCGTTCGGCCCCACGATACCAAGCCTGTCGCCACGCATGACAAGCAGGTCGAGGCCGTTCACGATCGTCCGTGTACCGAAGGATTTTGAAACGCCCTTGAACTCGGCCACGAGCTTGCCCGACAGGTCGCCCGAGGAGGCGGCCATGCGGACACCTCCCATTGACCCGACATGCTCCTTGCGCTCCTTGCGCAGGCTACCCAGGAGCTCCACGCGCCGCATGTTGCGCTTGCGCCGCGCGGTCACGCCATAGCGCATCCAGTGTTCTTCCGTTTCAATGCGCTTGGCGAGAAGCTGCTGCTCGGTCTCCTCCTTCGCCAGCACCTCGTCGCGCCAGGCTTCGAAGAACGCGAATCCGCGGTCGAGACGGCGCGATTCGCCACGGTCGAGCCACACCGTCCGGTTCGACAGCGATTCGAGAAACCGCCGGTCATGCGAGATCAACACGAAGGCCGAGCGCAGCGACTTCAATTCGGCTTCCAGCCATTCGATGGCGGGCAAGTCGAGATGGTTGGTGGGCTCGTCCAGCAACAGGATGTCGGGTTCGGGCGCCAGCGTGCGGGCAATCGCCGCCCGCCTGATCTCACCACCCGAAAGCCGTGCCGGTTCTTCGTCTCCGGAGAGGCCCAGTTCGCGCAGCAGGTAAACGCAGCGGTGCGGATCATCGGTTGGCCCGAGGCCGCCTTCGACATAGTCGAGCACGGTCTTGTAGCCCGAGAGATCCGGCTCTTGCGGCAGGTAGCGGATGGTGGTGCCGGGCTGCACCCAGCGCTCGCCCTTGTCGAAATCGAGCAGCCCCCCGGCAATCTTGAGGAGCGTCGACTTGCCCGAGCCGTTGCGCCCGACAAGCGCCACGCGCTCGCCCTCGGCCACCGCGAGTTCGGCACTTTCGAGAATGGGCCGGCCGCCGAAGGTGAGGCCGATGCCACGGAGATGAAGAAGGATCCTGCTCATGCGGCTGGGGGTCTAGAGCATCAGGCAGAAAAGGGGAACCCGGTTATGGCGAAATGCCTTTCCAGTCACCCAGATAGGCAGCGAGTCCCGGAAGGTCGCGCGCAGTAAGGAGTTCCGCCGTGGGCCGGAGTGCCAGAATATGCCCGGCTTCGAGATAGGCCGTATGGCTTGCCGCATATTCGGCATCCTCCGGCTGGTGCGACACCATGAGCACGGTCAACCCCTTGGCCCTATGCATGGCGATGACGAGGTCGAGCATGTCGCGCCGCAAGGCTGGCCCCAGTGCCGCGAAGGGCTCATCCAGCAGCAGCACCGGCCGGTCTCGCACCAGCGCGCGCGCCACCGCCACGCGCTGCCGCTCGCCGCCCGAGACTTCGCCCGGCTTGCGGTGCTTCAGCGCGACGATCCCGACTTCGTCCAGCGCTCCGTCGACTTGTGCGCGCTGGGCCTCATCGAGCTTCAGCGACGGCGCGATGCCGAGTGCAACGTTCTGCCACACGTCGAGATGGGCAAAGACATTGTTGTCCTGGAAGATCATGCTCACCGGGCGGCGGTCGGGCGGAAGGCCTGTCACGTCCTCGCCGCCGATCGAAACCCGGCCAGAGGCAGCCCTTTCGAAGCCTGCGATCAGGTTGAGCAGCGTGGACTTGCCGCTGCCGCTGGGGCCGATCACGGCGGTGAGGCTTTGTGCCGGAAACACGGCATCGAACATCATGGCCATGTCTTCGTATTGGAAGGACACCTTGTCGAGCCTGATCACGCGCGCGCACTCCAGCGTTCGGCAAGGCCCGAAAACGCCAGCACGATGGCGCAGAGCACCAGCGCCGTGCCGATGGCCTCGTCGAAGCGGTAGCTGCCCATCTGGCGGTAGATCAGCGCGGGCAACGTCACGAAGTCCTGCGTGCCGAAGAGCGCTATGGCCGTGAGGTCGCCAAGCGACAGGATGAGCGCCATGACCAGCGCCAGTCCGATGGGACGCTTGAGCGCGGGAATGTCGATGAGGCGGAAGCGATCCCAGCCGCGAAGCCCCAGGCTGGCGCACAGCCGGTCATGGGTGCCGGCGGATTGAACCAGCGCAGGAAACAGCGCCTGGTGAACGAAAGGAAGCGACATCAGCGCATTCATGGCGATCACGAGGAAAGCCGCAAGCCCCCCCATGCCGGCATAGGAAATGAAGGTGATGAACCAGCCCGTGGCGAGCACGGCGGGTGGCACGATCCATGAGGACAGCACCGCGAAGCTGCTCAACCGCCGCCATGAGGGCGAGCGCGCCGCGCGCGAGGCAAGCGGCCAGACGATGGCGAAGGC
>NZ_JBGSOZ010000103.1:0-4402 GCF_041738905.1 Aestuariivirga sp. | reverse complement strand
AGCAGTCGCTGCCTGAGCCGCAGCCAGTGCGCCTCGTCGACCTGCCGAAGGGCGGCGGCCGAGTGACGATCCTGCATCTGTCCGACAAGACCTGCAAATGGCCGATCGGCGATCCGGGCTCGGAAGAATTCTGCTTCTGCGGCCACGGCCCCCGCGATGGCTCGCCCTATTGCGAATATCACGCAAGGCTGGCCTACCAGCCGCTGCAGGACCGGCGGAACCGCAGGGTGGCGTTCGGGTAATGTAAGGGCGCCCTACAACGCGCGGCTTCAATGCTACGTCTGTCATCCCCGGGCTTGTCCCGGGGACCCACTTTTCAGTAGCTCGCAATGTCAAAAATGTGCTGTGCCAGTGGCTACGACGCAAAAAATGTTGATGTTTGAGGCGCCCTTGGGCGCTCAACGATGATTGCAGGACAAGCGATCTACGAACTCAGCGTTTGCCAATCAGAGCACGCAATTCGTCCCGATTAGGTTTGTGTTCAGCTAACGTCCAAGCCGTTTCCCCAAAGTTGTTCTTCAGATCGGGCAGTGCACCAGCGTCAAGTAGCATTCGTACAATTTCGACATTGCCACCACCTATTGCTCTGTGCAGTGGCGTTGAGCCGATGTCGGTTCTCGCATTGACGTCCGCCCCGGCCTCGATCAGAAGCCGTACACCCTCAACGTCGTTTTGTGTGACAATCATGTGCAGAGGTGTCTCCAACTCCCTCCCGATTGAGTTCACCTCAATTCTGGTGAAGTTCCCAACGAATAGGTGTCTGCATCGACGTAGGACTGGAGGAGTTGCTCGAGCCGCTTTTTCGTTTCGCTATTCCGCACTCTAGCGCTTCCATCAAAACCCACTAAGTAGCCGTAGTACCGTCACATGCATTATGTCAATGGGGCTGCCTTTCGAACGCAGATCGTAGCCGGGGACCGCGCATTATCACATCGCAACACCGGCTTCCCGGGAAACTGCTCACTGCCTGCTTTCAGACCTTGAATTTGCCGCACCATAGGTCGCCGGAACAAGTCCGGCGATGACGCAGAAAGCGATCCGTGGGGCGAAGACGAAAGCAAAGAAACCTACCCCGCCCTTCCGAACCTTTCGTCGAAGGAATAGCCCATGCCGCGCACGGTACGGATGGGATCGACTTCGCGCCCGCGGCTGAGTGATTTTCTCAAGCGGCCTACGTGCACGTCGACGGTGCGCTCATCGACGTAGACATCGTGGCCCCACACAGTGTCGAGCAATTGCGCGCGCGAATAGACGCGGCCGGGGTTCTGCATCAGGTGTTCCAGCAGGCGGAACTCGGTCGGAGACAGCGTGATGTCGCGCGTGGAGCGGGTCACGCGCCTGGTCTTGCGGTCGAGCGAGAGATCGCCCGCCTTGAGCTGGTCGGCGACTGCATCCGGATTGATGCGCCTCAGGATGGTGCGGATGCGCGCCAGCAGTTCCGGCACCGAGAAGGGCTTCACCATGTAGTCGTCGGCACCCGTGGCGAGGCCGCGCACGCGCTCGGCCTCTTCGCTGCGCGCTGTGAGCATGATGATCGGAATGTCGCGCGTCTCGGGCTTGGTGCGGAGAAGGCGGCAGACTTCTATTCCTGAAATGCCGGGCAGCATCCAGTCGAGCAGGATCAGGTCGGGCCGCTCCTCGCCGATTAGCCGCTGCACGTCCTCGCCTTCTGCCGTGTGGCGCACGCGATAGCCTTCGGACTCCAGATTGTAGCTGAGCAGGATCTGGATCGGCTCTTCGTCTTCGACAACGAGAATGGAGGCGCTCATCGGTCAGTCATCCGAAGGCTCTGGGCCTTCGAAGCGGATCGAACTGGTCACATCCTTCTTGGGCCGGCTTTCGCCCAGAGCCTTTCCCTGAACGAGATAATGGATGTTCTCCGCAATGTTGGTAGCATGGTCGCCAATGCGCTCCATGTTCTTGGCGCCGAACAGGAGATGCGTGCACAGGCTGATGTTGCGCGGATCTTCCATCATGTAGGTGAGAAGCTCACGGAAGATCGAGTTGTAGAGCGCGTCGAGGTCCTCGTCCGCGCGCCAGACGTCGAGCGCCTTGTCCGCGTCGGAGCGGGCGTAGGCATCGAGAATGTTCTTGAGCTCTTCCTGCGCGAGGCGGCCCATGCGGGTGACACCCGACATCAGCTTGCGCGGCAGCGATTCCGACATCGCATGCGTGCGCTTCGCGGTGTTCTTGGCCAGGTCGCCGATGCGCTCGAGATCGGAGGACACCCGGATCGCCACCATGATCTCGCGGAGATCGCGTGCCATGGGCTGGCGCTTGGCGATCGTGAGGATTGCCCTCTCCTCGATCTGGCGTTCCAGGACATCGACCTTCTCGTCGTGCTGGATCACGCGGTCCGCCAGTGCAGTATCGCGGCGCGACAATGCGTCGATGGCCTGGTCGAGCTGCTGCTCCACGAGGCCGCCCATCTGCGCCAGCATGGTCTTCAGGTGGGTGAGGTCCTCGTCATAGGCCTTGGTGATGTGGTTCGACATGCTCGTCTCCTGGGGCTCAGCCGAAGCGGCCCGTGATGTAATCCTGCGTGCGCTTTTCCTGCGGGCTGGTGAACACTTCGTCGGTGTCACCGAACTCGACGAGCGTGCCCAGATGGAAAAAGGCGGTGAGCTGCGACACGCGCGCCGCCTGCTGCATCGAATGGGTCACGATGACGATGCAGTAGTTCTGGCGGAGCTCGTCGATCAGCTCCTCGATCTTGGCGGTGGCGATGGGGTCGAGAGCCGAGCACGGTTCGTCCATGAGGATGACCTCCGGATTGACAGCAATGGCGCGCGCGATGCACAGGCGTTGCTGCTGGCCGCCTGAAAGTCCGGTTCCGGATTGCTGCAGCCGGTCCTTCACTTCCTCGAACAGGCCCGCCTTCTTGAGGCTCGACACGACGATCTCCTCGATGTCGGTCTTGCTCGATGCCATGCCATGGATGCGGGGGCCATAGGCCACGTTCTCGAAGATCGACTTCGGGAAGGGGTTCGGTTTCTGGAACACCATGCCCACCTTGGCGCGAAGCTGCACGACGTCAATGTCACGGTCATAGATGTCGCGGTTATCCACCGTGATGCTGCCCGTCACGCGGCAGGACGGGATCGTGTCGTTCATGCGGTTGATGGCGCGCAGGAATGTCGACTTGCCGCAGCCCGAGGGCCCAATGAAGGCCGAAACGGCGCGATCGGGAATATCGATCGAGAGATTGTTGATGGCGTGCTTGTCACCATAATAGACATTGACGTCCTTCGCGTGGATCTTCGGTGGCCGCTCCGCCATGATGCGCGGGTGGGACGGCGTGATGATTGTCTGGAAAGCGGCACTCATTTGATAACCTTTCAAAGCTCTACCAGCGGCGCTCGAAGCGCTTGCGCGTGATGATGGCCAGCGCATTCATGATGAAGAGAAACACGAGAAGGACGATGATCGCCGCAGCCGTCTTTGCCTGGAAGGCGATCTCGGGCAGGTCCGACCAGAGATAGATCTGGACGGGCATCGCGGTCGCCGCATCGGTGATGCTCTGCGGCACGTCGACGATGAAGGCCACCATGCCGATCATGAGGAGCGGCGCGGTTTCGCCCAGCGCATGCGCCATGCCGATGATGGTGCCGGTCATGATGCCGGGAACGGCGAGTGGCAGCACGTGATGGAAGATCGCCTGCTGGTGAGAGGCGCCCACGCCAAGTGCGGCCTCCTTGATCGAGGGCGGTACGGCCCTCAACGCGGCACGCGACGCGATGATGATGGTCGGAAGCACGAGCAGCGCCAGCACAAGGCCACCGACGAGTGGTGCCGATCGCGGGAAGCCGAAGAAGTTGAGGAACATTGCAAGGCCAAGCAGGCCGAACACGATCGATGGCACGGCGGCGAGGTTGTTGATGTTGATCTCGATCACATCGGTGAGACGGTTCTTCGGCGCGAACTCCTCGAGATAGATCGCAGCGCCGACGCCAAGCGGAAGGCAAATGAGCAGCGTAACGGCAAGTGTCAGCGCCGAGCCCACGAGAGCGCCGCGGATGCCGGCGAGTTCCGCTTCACGCGAGTCACCCGAGGTGAGGAACCGCCAGGCAAAGCCGGATTCGACCATGCCCTTGATCTTCAACGTTTCCAGCCACACAGCTTCCCGGTCACCGATGCGGCGGTTGGATTCCGGCGTTTCCAGCGTCACGATGTTCCATGTGCCCGCTTCAGCCGATGCCGTCTGCGGCGCGATGACGGGCTCTGCCAGCACGCTCGATTCCGTCACTTCAGTCACCTTGAAGGCGCCGCCCGCCGCCTCGACGATAAGGCTCGGGAAATTCAGGTCCAGCGACTGCACGGCGCCATCGCCGAGGCGCGCGGACAGCGCATCGAGTCTTGCCTTCACGGTGTCCCGCCGGGCGGCAAGGCCCTGGACATCAGC